>JADGAB010000124.1 GCA_015232245.1 Magnetococcales bacterium
AGATCAGGTCACACCCGCGACGATGAGGAGACCGAGAATACAGTATAACGAAATTTTGAAGAAATCCCATTGATATCGGGTAAAAAATCGTAACCGCTTCCCGCCTCGGCCTTTTTAATGAAAAAGCCGTCCCCCGGGGGACGGCTTTTTCATCTGATTCGAGGCTCAAAGAGGATGCTGTCGCGTCCCGGCAACCGACATCACAAACGGGTTTCCGGGGGCAATTCCATCGCCGCCTCACGACCCGACGCCGACGCCGGAGCCGGCGCCGAAGGCTGACGGGCCGGATCGGCGGCATTGGTCGGAAAAAGCGGAGCCGGAGGAGGCGCGGAGGGAAACATGGGGAATCCCGCCGCACTGTTGGGACTCTCTCCGCCCTGGGTCGAGGTGAAATCCAGATAGGAACCCACCGAAATGGCATTCACCGCTGCCGGACTTTTGGCTTGAGGGGTCTGGGCCGGAGCAGGGGTCTGGGCCGGAGTCGGGGTCTGGGCCGGAGTCGGGGCCGGGGTCTGGACCGGCGCGGACGCCTGGGCCGCCACCGGAGCAGGGGTCTGGGCCGGAGCGGAGGGGGCGGGCGTGGCCGGCGCGGCACTCTGGGCAGCGGTCGGGGCAGAGGCCGGCGCCTGGGGTGCGGCGAGCGGAGCCGGCGGCACCGGGGGAGGCAGCGCGTCCCGGGGGAGGTCCGTGGCCACAGGGGGTGTCGGCGCGGGGGTGGAGGCCGGAGGAGTGGTGCGCACTTCCGTGGACTTGGCATTGCGTGCCGTGGCGGCCTTTTTCTTGTCCGCTCCCTGGGCGGCGGGCTTGACCGGCTCGCTCTTTTCAGCCGCGGCCTTCGGCGCGACCGGAGGCTGGGTCGCGGCCTGGGGAGCCGTCGGCGGCTGGGGCGCGGCAGCGATCTGGGGCGGCTGGGGCTGGCTGCTCTGGGGACGACCGGCCACCGACTCCCGGGGTCTGCCATGGGTCATGACCACGGGACGCAGGAAGATGACCAGTTCGCTCTTGCTCACCGATTCATCCTTGGAGCCGAACAGGGTGCTGATGGGACCGGAAAGCCGCGACAGCACCGGCAGACCTTCGCTGTTGTTGTTGAGGGTATCCTGCATCAGGCCCCCCATGACCGCCACCTGTCCGCTGTGTACCCGCATCATGGTCTCCATCTCCTTGACCTCGATCTCCGGAATGGCGTTGGAGATGGACTCGGTGAGGCCGGTCTGGATGTTCCCTTTGCGCAGGGCCGGATTGGGATCGTCCACCCAGCGGCTGATCCGCGAAATGGTGGGCCGGACGTTCAGGCTGACCACCCCTTCCCGGGAGATCTGCGGGGTGACGGTCATCACCAGACCCACGGGCACGGTATGGATTTCGGTGTCGAACACCGGCTGGGAGGCCACGTTGGCGGTGGTGTTGTTGTTGGCAGTGGCGGTGCTGTCCCGGGTGCTGGATTTCAGGGTGAAGAAGACCCGGTTCTTGACCACCTTGAGGATGGCCGGCTGATTGTTCAGAGCCATGATCTTTGGGCTTGACAGAATTTTGGCGTTGCCGAAATTCTCCAGAAGCTTGATCGTGGCGTTGACCGGTCCCTGATCGGTTTTCGGATCGCCGTTGGGTCCGCCGGTATGGCCCAGGGTGAAGTAGTTGAGGGTGCCTTGAGCCGCGCTGGTGGCCGCCGTGGTGGCGGTCACGCTGTCGGAGAAGGCGCTCTTCAGGATCACTCCGGCGGAACGGTTGAAGATCAGATTCCAGTCCACCCCCTCCTGGAAGCGGTCGGAGAGTTCCACCTCCACCACCGTGGATTCGATGAGCACCTGACGATGGACATTCTCCAGCACGCTGTCCAGATACTCCTGGATGCGTTCATGCTGCTGGGCGGTGGCCACGATGCTCATGACTCCGGCTTCGGTGTTGACCGACACCAGACCCGCCCGCATGGATTGGGATTTGTTCTCCCCGGCTCCCCGGTTCTGCCCTGTCGGCGCCGCGCCCAGGGGGTTCATGCCGCCACCCGGAGGCAATCCGGAGGCCGCGGAGGCCAGACCTCCCGGCAGATTCCCCAGAGCGCCGGGCTGACCGGCCAGGCCAGACGCGCCGAGTCCGGCAGCGCCGATGCCCGCGCCCGGCAGACCCGGGGCATCCTGGGAGGAGAGGAACTCCACACCCGCATCCGCGCCCAGAATGGCCTGGATGTTCTGGGTGACGGTTTTCCAGAACTTGCTGGAAGAGAGGGTGGTGAGGGTGCTGTTCGACTGGTTGTTGTCCGGACCGGTCAAGGGATTGGCGATGGGATTTCCCTTGGAGGTGGACAACTGGGTGGAGGTCTTGTTGGTGCTGACCAGTTCCCGTTCGATCCCCAGGTAATCCACCTGATAGATTTTCAAAAAGGGCAGGTCCGGAGTGACCACGATGGTCTTGTCCTGGATCTCGTAACGGATGGCCACCTGTCTGGAAACCCGGTCGAGGATTTTGCTCAAGGGCTGATCGATGGCGCTCAAGGTGACGCGCCCCTGAATGCCGGGATAAACGTCAATATTCTTGTTGGCGTCCCGGGCCAGGGCGAACAGCAGATCCCGCACCGGCATTTCCGTGACGGTGATGGTATAGACCTCCTCCGGACTGGTGGAGTCGGCCAGAGCCGCCAGGGGCGCGCCATCCTTTTTGGGAGCCGGACCGGCGGCGATCTCGACTTCCGGATTGGTGGGCTGGAGGAAATGTTCCCTGGACTGCTTGATGCGACTGGGCGGTTCGCAGGCCGCCAGCAGCAGACAGCCGAGCAGGATCAAGCCTGCCTTGCGGGCAAATCCCGATCTCGCCGGGTTGGGCGAGGCCGTTGAGTCCTGGGTATGCATGGGGTCGTGACGGTCCATGGGATGCCTTTTTCCTTATGGAGAATACCTGACCGGGCCACCCCGAATGACACAATGACGGTCATCGGAGCGGCGCTCGCACGATTTCGACAGCCTGGGAAACCGACGAGCCACTTGCAACAAAGCAATTTGCACGCCAATCCATTTTTTCAGGTGGGGTTCGAAAGGCGGGAATCAACGCCAGAGGCCGGCGGGAACGGGTTTGCGCAGAGAGTGCCGCAGACGGGTCAGGAAGAGTTCCCGGGGGATCTCCCGGGCTCCGAAGCGGAGCAGATGAGCGGAGGCCACCTGACAATCGATGAGGTCGAATCCCCGACGGAGCAGGTGGCCGACCAGGGTGGCAAAAGCCGCCTTGGAGGCGTCGGGTTGCAGAGAAAACATGGATTCCCCAAAGAAAACGCCCCCCAGAGCCAGGCCATAGAGTCCTCCGGCCAGCCGGGGGGCGCCGCTCTCCTCGTCCAGGCTCCAGGACTCCACGGAGTGGGCCACCCCCAGACGGTGCAGCCGGGTAAAAGCCCGTTCCATCTCCCGGGTGATCCAGGTGCCGACCGTCCCGTTCTCCCGCAGCGCGGCGCAGGCGCGAATCACCAGGGGAAAGGCGCAGTCGAAGGTGACCAGATAGGTTTGTCGCCGCAAGGTTTTCTTCAGGCTGTGGGAGAGGTGCAGCTCGCCGGGTTCGAGGATCAGGCGGGGATCCGGACTCCACCACAGAATCGGCTCCCCCGGGGAGTACCAGGGAAAGATCCCCTCGGAATAGGCCGCCAGCAGCCGACGGGGCGAGAGATCCCCCCCCACGGCCAACACCCCCTCCTTCTCCGCCAGGGAGGGATCGGGAAAGACAGGCTCGGGTGGCAGACGGAAGATGGGCATGAGGAATGGAGTAGCAAGACCGCGATGCGTGACGTTTATGGTTTGGGAATTCAGGCCGTGCATGATTGGGAATGAACCCATGCGTTATGGAATTCCTGGATAGGTCCTCTCGATTTGTTTCAATAAAAGATTCGCCGCCTCCAAGGATTCCTCTGGCAATGCGTACAATCCGGCATACGATGGATCGTCAAACTCCGTGTGACGCAAATGCCATGCTTCCAAGGCTGAGTTCATTTCTTTCTTGAAGGCATCCACGGTCTTACCGACGGGAATCATGGCAAAACGGGCGGCACGTTTTTCTTTGTCTCTTAATTTAATCGATAATTTGTTGTAATAATCATTACTGCATCGTTTGATTTGCTCCGGCTCCTTCAGTTCAGAATATCTTCCCAACCAATTGGTTGACAAAAAACCATTATCCGAACTTCGAAGCATAAACGCACCTGGTTGAATATCACCATCAACAACCTGTTTGTTGCGACAATAACGCAATAATTTTTCCACTCCCTCCAAACGCTGTAAGCGTTCATGAGGCATGCTGATCACCAGAGCAAAACAAATTATATGCAGACGCCAATTGAGCCATAGTTCTGGATGCAAGAACCGGTTTAGGCAATCGACCAGAGATATAAGAGGTATCTGGATGTTCTGCCACGAACTGGATCACCCCGGCGCGCATGAAATACACAAACAAGTAGTGACTTTTGGAGCGCTTCCAGCCTGCGCACAACCCGCCATTGACACCACCACTCAACCGCGGCGGTTCGGTCAGCCAATCGGCCTGCTTCATGAAACGTAAAAATTGGCTCAAGGCCTCCAAGGCGAGCGGCTCTTCGTCACCAAAAGGATCCGGCTCGGTAACAGATTGCAAATCTTTGATCAGAGATTTCCGAAACGGCAAACGTGAATCATGGGATGCCTCTTCGATCATTCTGGCCACTTTTTCTTCCGATGACAGAGTTTCATCACGTTCATCAAAAGGGGTCTTGCTTGGATCCAGATTTCCATCAATATGGAAGCATTGATTATTCCATGTATTGTCCGATATATGGATTTGATGGTTCTTTATGGATTGCAAACAAACAGGATTGTTGGTTGACTTGTTCGGCTCCACCAATGACTTGTTCGGTTTCACCAAAGGCCAATTCATAAACTGATCAGAAATACTATAGGATTGAATATTGTCTTGAGTCAACATATCCTTAACTCCACAATTTCTCTCTTGCCGACTTGGACACCAACCCCTTGAAAGCATTAACAATCCAATCATGTGCTTTGTCAAACCTTGACTTCGACACATCCGACTCCACATCAGAAACAGGAACTGTCACATGAAAGGCAATCTGAATAAATGGCTTCTGGTCATCGAGCCTGACTGCCGTGGCCATGTTAATCAGCATGGTGCTGTCAGGAATGTCTGGAGAAACCATTTTGAACTGACAGGCAAAGTTCTCCGGTAACAGCAATCCATTGGATGACGGCCAGTCAGAAAACTTAAGAACAGGAAAAATGCTACCAAAATTATCAAGCCCCCCTTCCATCTTTTCATACGGTATTTGATTGGTATAATTCAATTCCAACTGCTTTATCCGGACCTGTTCCAACTTTTCCGCAGCAAGCCACTTTTGAAAAATTTTCCAGTCTTCAAAAAACCATTCAAGACACTTCTCGTAACCAATATAATTACTGGAAGACTCTTTCTTTCTCCAATTCACCAGTAAGCGGTCTCCCTGGAGCTGCAGCAGGCGATCCTCATCCTGATTGATGTACCACACCCGCGGGAGGGACGTCTGCTTGAAATGAATGGACATGGTTCCTTCTTTACCGATCGGGGGCAAAGACGGAGCATCCTGACAAATCGGAAATTTCTTTCGAATCCGCTTCCAGAATAAACCATAATGGGCTGCCTTGAACCCTTGCACAGGCTCAAACACAACTCCGATAACCATTTCTTTCAAGGGTTCATAATGCGCCATGACTCAATCCCCTGTTCACACCTGGACAAAAGGCATTCTGCATTCTTGAGGCGTCCGACCCTCTGCATAAAATTGCCTGAAATGGAACATTCCAGCGACCCCCCTCAATGGGCCACAGCCCAGTTGCTCCCCACCCCCATATCCACCCTCAGGGGCACAGAAAGGGTCATGGCCTGCTCCATGGCCTCCCGGGTCAGGGCGCGGACCTGTTCCAGCTCCTCTTCCGGCACCTCCAGCACCAGTTCGTCATGCACCTGCAGAATCAGCCGGGTGGCCAATCCCGCCTGCCGCAAGGCGTGATGCAGACGGATCATGGCCAGCTTGATCAGATCCGCCGCCGATCCCTGCAGGGGGGCGTTGATGGCGGTGCGTTCCGCCAACTCCCGCAGATTGCGATTGGTGTGGTCGATCTCCGGAACATGACAGCGCCGTCCTCCCAGGGTCTCCACATACCCCTGCTCCCGGGCCAGACGAATGGTGCGCTCCATGTGGGCCTTCACCCCGTCGTAGCGACGAAAATAAAGATCCATATAATTGAACGCCTCTCCCACGGTGATCCCGAGCCGTTTGGCCAGACCATAGGGGCTCATGCCGTAGATCAGACCGAAATTGATGGTCTTGGCCAGACGCCGCGCCTCCGCGTCCACGGTGGCCGGGTCCCCGCCGAACAGCTCCGCGGCGGTGGCGGCGTGAATGTCCAGACCGGCGGCGAAAGCCTGTTTCAAACGGGGAATGTCTCCCATGTGGGCCAAAAGACGCAGCTCGATCTGGCTGTAGTCCGCAGAGAGCAGCAACGACCCGGGAGGAGCGATGAAGGCCCCCCGGATCGCCTTGCCTTCCGGACGCCGGATCGGAATGTTCTGCAGATTGGGCTCCGACGAGGACAACCGCCCGGTAAGGGTGGCCGCCTGGTTGAAACTGGTGTGAATCCGTCCGCTCACCGGATGGATCCGCTCCCCAAGGGCGTCGCTGTAGGTGGATTGCAGTTTGGTCAGGGTGCGGTACTCCAGCACCAGGCCGGGGAGTTCGTGTCCATCTTCGGCCAGCCGGGTCAACACATCCACATCGGTGGAGTAGCCGGTCTTGGTGCGCTTGCCCCCCTTGATCCCCAGGCGTCCGAACAGAATCTCTCCCAGCTGCTGGGTGGAGTTGACGTTGAACACCTCCCCGGCCAGGGCGTGAATCTGTCCGGTCAGGATTCCGCGCCGCTCCGTGAACACCTCGGACATGCCCCGCAGCGCCTCCCGATCCACCAGGGCGCCGGTCAGCTCCATCTCGCCAAGTACCGGAATCAATGGCAATTCGATCCGGGTGTACAGATGCTCCAGTCCGGCCAGACCCGCCAGCCGGGGGGACATGGCCTCATGCAAAGACCAGGTGATCTCCGCGTCCTCGCAGGCGTACGGAGCGGCAGCGGACAGAGGTACCTGATCAAAGGTGCGCTGTTTTTTGCCCACCCCCACCACCTCCTTGAAGGGGATGGTCTGGCGTCCCAGTTCCGCCAGGGCCAGGGCGTCCAGATTGTGCCGCCGCCCCGCGCCGTACAGCACCCCGGAGAGGATCATGGTATCCTGACGGATCCCGGCCAGGGTGATGCCGTAACGACGCAACATGGCGTATTCGAACTTGATGTTCTGACCGATCTTGCCGATCCGCTCATCCTCCAGCAGCGGTTTGAGACCGGCCAGCACCAGCTCCCGGTCCAATTGTCCATCCATCAGCACCTCGGGCAGGTGTCCCACCGGCAGATACCAGGCCTCTCCCGGACCCCAGGAGAAGGACAAGCCCACCAGCTCGGCCCGGGAAGGGTCCAGGCCGGTGGTTTCGGTATCCATGGCAAAGAGGGGCTGACGGTGCAACTGATCCAGAAAATCCCGCCATCCGGCCAGATCCGTCACCGTATGGTATTTTTTCTCCGGCCCCTCCGCAGGAAGCGGTGCGACCTCCGCAGGAAGCGGTGCGACCTCCGCAGGAAGCGGTGCGACCTCCGGAGAAACCGGCGTTGCCGCGACAACCGGTGGAGCGCTCTCCTCCGGCATGATCCGTTCCAGCTCCCGCAGCTCGGAGGCAAACTCCATCTCTTTTAATAAAGATCGCAACTTCTCCCGGTCCGGCAGCCGATGACGCAGACTCTCCGGGACAAACGGCAGCTCCATCGCCGCATCCACCGTCACCAGCCGCAAGGACAACCTTGCCACCCGGGCCACTTCCGGATCGGTCAGGTTTTTCCGCAAGGCCGGCTGGGGCACCTGATGGGCGTTGGCCAGCAGACCCTCCAGATCCCCGAACTGCTGAATCAACCGGGCCGCGGTCTTCATCCCCACCCCCGGCACGCCGGGTATGTTGTCCGAGGTGTCACCGATCAGGGCCATGGCCTGGGTCAACCGTTCCGCCTCCACCCCCCACAGCTCCAGCACCTCGGCGGGACCGATCCAGCGATCCTTGCCCGGATCGAAAATCCGGACCCGCTCGGAGACCAGTTGCGACAGATCCTTGTCCCCGGTGACGATCGCCACATCCCAACCCGCCCGCTCCCCGGACCGGGCCAGGGTGGCGAGCAGATCATCCGCCTCGTAACCCGCCCGCTCGAACACGGGAATGTTCCACGCCTCCACCAGACGCCGGATCACCGGCACCTGAATTTTCAGATCATCCGGCATGGCCTGACGGGTGGCCTTGTACGCGGTATAGAGTTCATGACGGAAAACCGGACCCCCCGCGTCGAACACCATGGCCAGGTATTCTGGCTTGTGTTCATGAACGACCTTGCGAATCATCTTCAGGAAGCCGAAAATGGCATTGGTGGGAAAGCCATCCCGTCTGGCCAGCTGGCGGACGCCGTAAAAGGCCCGGTACAGAAAACCCGAGCCATCCATTAAAAATAACCGGGGAGTCGTCATGAAATCCCAATCATCCTCTCTCGTTGCTCCAACCCCTGTCGGTCGGCTGTTGGCGGGTTATCCGCCGCTGCTGATCTGTCTGCTGCTGCTCTCCGGCCCGGCCCTGGCCGGCAATACTCCCCAGGACTCCCGCGCGCTGCCCGTCAAGGGACCGCTGGTGTCGGAACTGCGGGAACCGGATCCGGACCATCCGGGTCATGTGACCGTGATTCGCAAATACGAGGACTCCCAGGGCAACCAGGTGCGGGAGTTTTCGGTCCAGGGGGCGATCTATCAGATCCAGGTGATCCCGGTCAACGCGCCGGCCTACTACCTGATCGATCCCAATGGAGACGGCCTGTTCGAATCCATGTCCAACGGTCACGAGCCCCAATTCGTGGTTCCCCAGTGGGTGTTG
>JADGAB010000125.1 GCA_015232245.1 Magnetococcales bacterium
CCTGAGATTTGGCCATCAATTCCCGATAGACCTGTTCCTGACCCGCATGGCGCATCTCCAGATCCTGCGCCAACACGGACAGGGCACTTATGGTCTTCTGGCAATGCTCATGCACCCAGGGAATCGCTTTGCTGAACTCCTCCTGGAATTCACGCACCTTGTCGCCAACACCCTGGAAAAGCTCGCGGTTCGGACCGCTCGCGATGTCCGCTCCCAAATATCCGGACAAACGGTGGAGCATGGCCTCCATATGGTTCTGGAACTTGCCGCCCAGTGAGTTGAATTCCGCCAACAGACCGACAACGGCCTTCTGCTCCCGATCCCGCAGAGCCTTGTGTCCATGGGCCTGCTCTACCAGCCTGGCATCCGGTCCGGTGTTTTGTTGCTGAAATCCTTTCAGCTTCTCCTCAATGGCTGGTCCTTCAGAGACCGTTTCCGCCAGATCCTCCATCTGGCGGGTCATCTCGACCAACTCTCCGGCACTGTGCTGGATGTCACGCAGAAAGCGGCCAATTTCTCCATTGATCGCCCGAATCTGCTCCTCATCGAACTGGTCGACCAGCTTCATCTGAAATCCGGTGTCGGTGGCGATCTGCTCGATTTCGTTTTGGCTGTACACGTCAGCCCGGAAGATTCGGTCCCGATCCAGGGAGATGGCCGTGGCCGCGCCATTCTCGTCCAGAACCTGACAGTCGTCGTTCCATGGGCGTTCCGCCGTGTAGCACATGCCGTGGCTGGTGCGAAAATGCAGACGCACCCGACCGTTGGCCAGATTGCTCTGCACCACGGCATGAGCACGGGATTTGCCGCCGCGCCTGGGATCCGGCATCAACCCCAGAACGTACCGCACGAACTCCAGAATGGTGGTCTTGCCGGTGCCTCGCCCGCCGATGATACAGTTGAGCCCCTGGGTGAACTCCAACCGCGCGCCTTCCATGAATCCGCCCGTGATCTCGGCGCCCAGGATGGTATGCGTATGCTTCGGCAAAATTTCTGTCCCTGCTCCCATGGTGAACCTCCCAATGCGTGGTTTGAGATGGTGTCATCCGGAACGATCTCGATCTTGAGCCGATCTGTTTGATTTCAGATCACTTGTTCCGATCTTGCCCGCTTGCGGATGAATCGCGATGGGGGGAGTATAATTCAAGCAGTAGCTCACCAGGTGATCCACCAAGTGAATTATTTGTAGCGCAGGAGGGTTTCTTGCAATTTTTTTTGGATCGCGTCACGCAGCTCGGATGGCTCCAGAACCTCGGCGTCCGGTCCGTGGCGCAGGATATCCATCACCAATTCGGTGTCGTTGGAATACGGAAACGACAGCACCCAACGGCCTTCGGCGTCGAATGCCCCTTTCTGATCAGGGTGCCAGGATTCATGCGCTACCCATCGGGAACGCTCCGAAGAAAACCGGATGACGGCGGTCTGAGTCCCCGCGCCGCCGAAAATTCCATATCCGGCAGTCAGGTACTGGTCCAATTGTGAATCCGGGAGATCCGTTGCCTTCTGGTTGGTGATGAAAACATTTTGCATAGCATCCAGGGCAAAGCTCCGGATGTCGTTGCGCAGATGGCACCAGCCATCCAGATACCAGTTGTCCCGATAAAAAACGAGCCGTTGGGGGGACACCTCCCGTTCCAGCACCTCTCCACGATGGCGGTTGAGGTGGAGAATACGCAAAACCCTTCTGGACAACAGAGCATTGGCGATTTTTTCGAACAGCGGCTGCTCCACCTTGCGCCCGCCTTGGTGAAGCACCCGGATGCGGGAGACTACCTCGTCGGCACTATGATCGTCATTGGTCAACAACATCCTCAACCGAGTGCGCAAGGGGGCTACATGAGTCGCCAGAAGGCCCGGTTGCAAATGAGTCAGCAGGTGTTCCATGGTCAGGATGGCATGGATCTCGGAAGCATTGAACCATAGCCCCGGCAACTCGAAACGTGGCCCGATGGTCTCGTCACTCTCCTCATAGCAATAACCACGTTGCGTCCTATCCCAGACGATGGGGGCGTTCAGACGATCCCGCAGGTAGGTGATGTCCCGTTTGAAGGTCGCCATTGAGACTCCGAGTTCCTCCAGAAAGGTCTCGACAGGCACGACCTGTTTTTCCTGCAATAACTGATCAATGCGGTAGAAGCGTTCGGTGCGGTCCATGGTTCGGCTCTGAGGAAATGTGCAAGGAAAAATTAATGTTCAATAGTGTATCACATCGTGAGCCAGAATGGGAGCGTCAACAAAGATGTTCAAACATTGCGTTCAAACATCTTTGGATTTTGTTTTGACAAACCATTCTCCCGTATCATTGGTCATCCACGAGATGCCATCCAAGGAGAATGCCAGTGTTTATCAGCCCAACCCCTCCGGACGACATGACCACCGAAGCCCGCCTTGACGAGGTCGCCGCCATCCTGGCCGCAGGCATCAAGCGCCTGAAAGAAAAACAAAAACAGGAGAAAATTCGACTGGATAAGTCGGCCAACCAATGCCCTTATGGTCAAAAATCAACCAGAGGAGGAAGGGCATGAACAGTATTGAAGTGATCAGACAGGTGGCGGCCCTGCCGGGCATGTCCACTGAAGCATTGAAAAAAATGTGGAAGGAGTTGAATGAAACGGAACCGCCAGCCTTCAACCGGACCTTTCTGGTGAAAAGATTGGCGCATCGACTTCAGGAGTTGTCTTTGGGTGGGCTTCAGGCAAAGAGCGAAAAACGAATGGAGCGGATGAGTGCCGAGGAGGATGGACCGAAGATTGAACCAAAACGACCACAGGGGGAAAAACTCCTGCCAGGCACCAGACTCCTCCGGGAATGGAAGGGGGTCGAACACAGATGCACGGTGCTGGACGACGGTTTTGAATATCAGGGGCGCAAATTTGGCAGTTTGTCTGCTGTGGCCAACCACATCACGGGCACGAAGTGGAATGGCTTCGTGTTTTGGGGACTCCGACGTCAAGGAGAAAAATTATGAACATCAAGAAGCCGGAAACACCGAAAGTGCGTTGCGCAATCTATACCCGCAAATCCACCGACGAAGGGTTGGACATGGAGTTCAACAGCCTGGATGCGCAACGGGAGTCCTGCGAGGCATACATCGCCAGCCAGAAGTCGGAGGGGTGGTTTCTGGTCGCCGACCGCTATGACGATGGCGGGTTTTCCGGTGGAAGCCTGGAGAGGCCCGCCCTGAAGCGACTCATGATCGACATCGAGGCCGGAAAGATCAATGTGGTGGTGGTTTACAAATTGGATCGGCTGACCCGCTCCCTGATGGACTTTTCCAAAATGGTGGAGGCTTTTGATCGGCGCAACGTCACCTTCGTGTCCGTTACTCAAAGTTTTAATACGACGACATCCATGGGCCGTTTGACGCTCAATATATTACTTTCGTTTGCGCAGTTCGAGCGTGAAATCGCGGCAGAGAGGATCCGGGACAAGTTCGCCGCATCAAAGCGCCGTGGCATCTGGATGGGCGGGCATTTGCCTCTTGGATACGACGTGCGCGATCGGAAACTGCTTATCGTGCCGGAAGAGGCGAAAACGGTCCGGTTCATTTTTCAGCGAATCGTGGAAAGCGGTTCTGTCACCCAGATGGTCAAAGAGTTGGCCGAAGCCGGTGCCACGGGCAAGAATGGCAGCCTCATGGACAAAGGATACATCTACCGGATCCTCTCCAATCGTCTCTACCTGGGCGAAATCACCATGGGTGAAGAGGCGTTCCCTGGCGAACACGAAGCCATCATCGACCGGGAGACCTGGGACAAGGTGCATCAGTTGATGGCATCCAACACCCGGCGACAGGTCTCTTCCAGTCGGGTTCAATCCGAGGCCGTCCTGAAGGGGATCGTCCGTTGCCATTCTTGTGACCGGGCCATGAGTCCCAGCTTCACCCGGAAAAACGGTGGCCGATTGTACCGTTATTACACCTGTCAGAACGCAAGAAAAAATGGTCATGAGTTCTGCAATCTGAAATCCGTGCCCGCCGGAGAGATCGAGGCCATGGTGGTCGGTCAGGTGCGCACCATGTTGAAGTCGCCGGAGATGATCGTCAAGACGTGGCAGTCTGCGGATGGAATCGATGAGCGCGACGTAGGCGAGGCTCTGCGGCGGCTCGATCCGGTGTGGGAGGAGCTTTTCCCAGTGGAACAGCATCGACTGATCATGCTGCTTATTTCCAAAGTGGACGTGGAAAGAAGTGGCGTGAAAGTGCATCTGCGCGCCGAGGGTCTTGACACCCTGGCCCGCGAACTCACCGCCCTTTGGACCAAAAAGGAGAAAATGGCATGAAGGCAGAGTTGAGCAGGGATGGCAAGACCATCATCGTCAGCATCCCCATGCAGATGCGGCGGCGTGGGGGACGCACGATGATCATAGCGCCGGACGGGCTGGAGGTGTCTCCGCCATCTTCCCCGCGTGATGGTGCTTTGTTGAAACATGTAGTCAAGGCGCATCACTGGTTGCGTCAATTGGAGAGAGGCAGGTTTGGATCGGTCAGGGAATTGGCCGAGACAGAAAACCTCGACATCTCTTATGTCTCCAAAATCCTGAACCTGACCCTGTTGGCGCCGGACATTGTGGAGTCCATCCTGGACGGGCGGCAGCCGGATGTTCTGACATGGCAGGAGTTGAAGCATCCGTTTCCCATGCTCTGGAGCGAGCAGAGGAAACGTTGGGGCATTCCGGCCCTATCATGATCATTCCATTACGCCTTTCTGTCCTGCGTGTTCATCAGTTGGCGCGGGACGGAGAGGGCGTGGGCGGACACTATGTGTGAAATTTTGCGAATTGAATATCTTTGCTTGACAATAGCAATTCTTTCAATTATTAATTCAATAATATTAGTATTTATTATGATGTATACAACATAATCTGAAGACAGCAACCATGCATGAATTTATCCACAACATCATCACTCGGCCAGAAAGAGACTCGCGCTGCTCAATATGTACACGAAAAGGATAAGCAACGATGCGAGATAATATTATAAGAAAACCATTTCCGATAAAGCCAGGAAACAGCCTGCTGGATAAATATCCGGAAATTGCAAACGAGTGGCATCCGAGCAGGAACGGTGCTCTTACTCCAGCTAACTTGACAGCTGGTTCTGACAAGAGTGTGTGGTGGAAATGTTCTCAAGGCCATGAATGGGAACTTACTATCAATTGTCGAATTCGCCTGAAAGGGTGCAAGGAGTGCAGACGATTAAACATGTTACATGATCGCAGCATTGCAGAACGCTATCCTGAATTGATAACAGATTGGCATCCAGAATTGAACAATGGATTAATGCCATCCGATGTATTTTGGATGAGCGGGAAGAAGGTATGGTGGTTATGTAGGAATGGACATGCATGGCAAGCCACTCCATCCAGACGCAGTTATGGAACTGGATGTCCTGATTGTTGGCGGCCAAGATTGCGTAAAGATCGCTCATTTGAACGTGATTATCCATGGATTGCCCAGGAATGGCATCCAACATTAAATGAAAATATCACTCCATCAGACATATCTAAATATAGCTGGAAGGGAGTTTGGTGGTTATGTTTGAAAGGTCACGCATGGAAACAATCCGTGGTGAATCGTCTCAAAAGAGGAAAATGTCCATTTTGTTTGATTGAAGAATCGGAAAATTCTTTTGGCAAACATTATCCAGAACTCATTCGTGAGTGGCATACAGAAAAGAATGGACAATTGACTCCATTCAATGTGACATATCAATCGAACAAGAAAGTTTGGTGGAAATGTGTCAAAGGACATGAATGGGAGACTATGGTAGAAAAGAGGAATCGGACTGGATGCCCATATTGTAGCGGCCTTCTGACAACCACGGAGAGAAGTTTCGCTTGTCGCGCTCCCGATCTTGCTCGGCAATGGCATCCACAAAAAAATGGCGATTGGACAATCCACAACACGGCATGTTTCTCTAACAGAAAAATCTGGTGGCTCTGTCAATGTGGTCACGAATGGGAGGCTCAAGCCTATAACCGCATGATACGCAGAAAATGTCCGGCGTGTCGTTCTTTACCAGGACAGGCGTCACCATTGGTTGCATCACCACCCAAAGTTCAAGTCGAGATACCTCGGATTGAAGCAGTACACGCTGCGCGGATGGATGTGCCACCATCGGATAATAATATAAAAATGTCAAACTTACTTATATTTATTAACGATATTCAAAGCAAATCTGACATTACCATTCAGCCAGACAATGAGTTTATGTTGACATGTAAGATTTGTGGAATTCAATTCCCTTCCTTAAATTGGCACCTTAAATCGTGTCATCAGATGGATGGCGATGCCTACAAAAAGCTCTTTAATTTGCCTTGTGATTATTTGCTCAAAGCAAAGCATCTTGCCAATAAATAGACTGGGAGTCAGACATGTTGAAATATGGTTTTTCCTGTCCGATATGCGACATGATATTCTTGAGAAGAAAGGGATTTATCGTGCATGCAAGAGGGATGCATCGATGCAATGTTGATAGAAAAAACAATCTGATACCCATTAGTGGTGGTGTGATGGCACGGATTTCGTATGGTGGAGGATCAAGAAGCAGTTTTGCCAGATTGCCTGCAAATAGAAAAATCCAGGTAGTCCAAGGAGGCGGCATTGAAACCAGAAAAAAATGAGCGCTTCATGACTCCATATTGACAAGACATGAAAGCGTGAAATACCATTCCTGATGGATTGATTTTTCATTGCCTTCAGGAGAGCAAAAATGGCTTCATCGAGAAAAAGCAAGGGAGAGCAGTCTCCAGTGATCATTCAGTCAGAACAACCATCCACGATGGTGGATACATCCAACATGACCTATGACCAGTTGGTTGCATTGCAAGCAAAAATCCGTCAGGATATCGAAGCACAGAAGATGAAAATGTTGATTGCTCTCAGGGCTGAATTTCATGAAAAAGCCTCTGCTCATGGATTCACCTTGGAAGAGGTTCTTGGGACGTCCAGTGATGGTTCAACCGGAACAAGAACCAGAAGCAAGCGTTCCGATGCCGGGATCAAGCAAGAGCCGTATTATCAGAATCCAGCTGATCCAACACAGACCGCGTTCCGTAAAGGAAAAAAGCCGGCATGGTTGCAGGCATTGATTGATCAGGGTGTTGATATTGAAACGTTGAAGATTGTGATACCTTTTTGAACTCACCCTGACTGAAACACACATTAAAATTCATGGCTATGGTCATGGCTAGAGGATTTCCAACGGCCATGCCAGCCAGAATTTCTAACGCTTATGATCCATCCGGGTGTGGTAAAGACCTTTCATGCCACGGAACCTACTATAAGAGCATGACAGGGAGCACGCAACGTATGCCATCTCCCGACAAGACGTTCGCGCAAAGACCTCTTTCCACTGTGTCGCCCACTGACCGCCTCGTTCAGGGAAGGGCGACAGCGCTACCAGTGACCGGCACGGCGCAAACGTGGGCCGACTGGGAGGCGACTTCAACGCGACACGGTCTGGAGTAACTCGTCTCCAGCCTGTTCACCCATCACAACCTAACATCCCGCGCCGCCCTTGCTTGATATCGGCCCGATGGCTCTTGACCTCCAGGCGGCGCAGGCGGCTTGCCCGGGTCGGGCGGGTCGCTCTGCGCATGACGGCAACGGACGGAATTTGTTTTTTGTGCATCAGAGGTAAGAATAAAATTGACGCAACAAATTTACATCTTTGAAAAATGCTTTGCATACGCTTTATCTTCGTGGTTCACATGGTTCAACAACCATTCCAGAAGCCATTTACGCATTTCTTTCAATTTTTCGTCAGACTGTCCATTGATCTGAGCTCTTAGAGTATTTAGATCTTCGATCAATGCTTGATGGACTTCCTGATGGATTCTTGCATTTGGATAACTTTTATTAATCAAATAACTTATTTCATCATTAAAATGTAATTTCGTATAGCTGACCAATTCGTCGCATAGATCAGACAATGTATGCCACTCTTCTTGGGTTGGGCTACGCTCATCGACAAGGATTGCACCAATAATGACATCGGCATCAATGATAATGCCCATCAGTTGCTCATGAGCAAGATTGAATCTTGGAACACCAACATCCGTAAGACTTTCAATGAGTTTTTTGTGAAATCCTGTTATCATTTTAACCTCAAAATCAAGATTGATTGTCCGATTCTGGGAGGGTCAAGGGCGACAGGGGGGCGCAAGTCCGGCGTGTCACGGTCTGGGCAACTTCTCCCACCAGTCTTTCACCCGTCACAGCCTGACACCCCGCGCCGCCCTTTCTTGATGTCGGCCCGATGGCTCTTGGCCTCCAGGCGGCGCAGGCGGCTTGCCCGGGTCGGGCGGGTAGGTCTGCGCATAACGGGTTCTTCCATGGCCTGCCGGATCAGGTGGTCCAATCGCTCCAACGCATCCTGCCGGTTGCGTTCCTGGGTCCGAAAGCGGCGGGCATCCAGGATCAACACGCCCTCATCCGTCATGCGGCTTCCGGCTAGGCGCACCAACCGTTCCCGGATCGACGGGGTGAGGATTGCGGAGTTGGCCACGTCATAGCGCAGTTGCACCGCCGTGGCGACCTTGTTGATATTCTGTCCCCCCGGACCCGAAGACCGCACGAACTCCAGTCGAATCTCTCCATCAGGGACGCATACCGTTATGGACATCTTTTCACTCCCCGCAAAAGGGAATCATAAACGTCGGGAGAGACGGGTGGAAGGGCCAAAGATGGATCGTGTTGTGGCTTGACGATCATTCTGAGAATCGGAACGATGAGAAAAGGAACGGAGATTCCAAGAAAAATCAATGTGATGCTGGATCGTGATTGTCAAGAGGGGCGTCAGAATTTCTCAAGGTTTTTTGCGGATTTCGATAGGATTTACATCCTTCTTGATAACATTCTCAAGATTTCCTGCGCGGCGCAAATAGGATAGTTTCAAAGATTATAATGGGTTAGGTTGGACGGTGGCGCGCAGGTCATCGGCGCGAATCGGAAGAGAATCGGAAGAGAATCGGAACAGAATCGGAACAGAATCGGAACAG
>JADGAB010000126.1 GCA_015232245.1 Magnetococcales bacterium
AGGCTTAATCTTCGCCTCCCAGCATGCCCAGCAGACGCAGCAGGCTGGTGAACAGGTTGACCACGTTGAGATACATGGACAACGCCGCCACCGACGGAGCGACCGCCCAGGGATTTTCCTTGAGCTGTTGGGTTTCGTAGAGGATGTAACCCGCGAAGATCACGGCTCCCATGCCGGCCATGGCAAAGGAGAGGGCCGAGGAGTGGACGAAGAGATTGATCAATCCCCCCACCACGATGATGATCAGGCCGGCGAAGAGCACCCCTCCCATCATGGAGAGGTTCCGTTTGGTGGTCAGGGAGTAGACCGACAGGCCGGTAAAGACCGCGCCGGTCATCAGGGCCGCCTGTCCCACCACGGCGGAGAGTCCCGCACCGACATAATAGGCGATGACCGGTCCCAGGGAGAGGCCGGAAATGCCGGTGAACAAAAACAGGGTGGCGGCGTTTTGCACCCGGAAGGCCAGGAACATGGCGCCGAACATCATGAGCAGCAGAATGATGGGATGTTCCCGGGCAAACGGCAGGGTCATGCCCACATAACCGGCGGCAACGGCCACGATGAGGCTGGAGGCCAGCAGGGCATAGACCTGCTTGAGATAGACGGTCACATCTTCGGCAATCCGGGTCTCGGTCTTGACCTGGACAGGGACCGGAGATGCTCCCCAGGGGGAATCCTGGTTGGGATATTTCGGATCATTCAACATGGGTTTTACTCCGTAGCTGTTGGCAGCAAGTTTTGTCAACGCCTGAATGGGGCTGTTAAGGTTCGACTGGGATTGATTCTAGCATAAAGGCATACAGGCGTGCAAATGAATTGCAAATCGATGGCAAAATGTGTTAATGAAGAGTCGGGGGAAATGTGCATTGAAGGGTGCGCGGTGGACCTGCCTCGCGGGGAACCCGGGCTTTTTTTCACTTGAATACTTCATTGGAGATTCCATGTCCCTCATGAATGACCAGTCTGCTGTCACAAACCCGGACGAACCCAAAATCGATCGTCGTCGTCGGCCCGAAAGACGGGTTGAGATTCTCAAGGCGGTGATGACCCTGCTGGAAAAGGGCAACCGTCGCGTCACCACCGCCGAACTGGCCGCAGAGGTGGGGCTTTCCGAGGCGGCCCTCTATCGTCATTTCACCGGCAAGGATGCCATCTTCCACGCCCTGACCGAATATCTGC
This sequence comes from Magnetococcales bacterium, assembly GCA_015232245.1. GTDB lineage: Bacteria > Pseudomonadota > Magnetococcia > Magnetococcales > Magnetaquicoccaceae > Magnetaquiglobus. Next base: position 1,180 of record JADGAB010000126.1, read on the forward strand.
GGGATCATCTGCTCAAACCGACCGAGCAGGCGACAGAAACCGGCTCTCCTCTGGGCAGACTGCGCAAGCTGTTGGAATATCATCTGAAGTTCTTTACCGATCATCCGGGCCTGTGCCGGATTTTTCTCGTGGAGGGTGTCATGACCCAGACCGAGAGTCAGACCATGGGCAAGGTGATTCGCGAATACGGCAAACAGGTGCAAAAGATCATGGCCAGCGCCCGGGAAGCGGGTGAACTGCCGGCAGGAGTGACTTTGGAGTCTGCGGCGGATTTTTATGTGGGTTTGATTCAGGCGGCGACCTTGCGGTTTGTCATCAGCGGATTCACCACGCCTCCCACGGCGGATACCCGCAGCTCCTGGGAATTCTTCTGCCGGGGTGTGGGAGTGGCGGTTCCCTGAGGTGTAAGCTTCCCCCGGAAAGGCCGCGCAGCGCTTTGCTTTTTCGGGAGCATCCAAAAACAAAGAGGGTCCGAAGATAGCTTCCTCGGACCCTCTTTTGCTTTTGGTGCGGATAGCCAGATTTGAACTGGCACGGCGTGAACCACTGCCCCCTCAAGACAGCGTGTCTACCAATTCCACCATATCCGCCTCTTGACAATTCAGCCTAGCAGAGGCTTTCATGCTTGGCAATGGATTTTTAACATCCCGGACAAAGGAGTGACAGTGACACCCATGGAGGACGCACGACCAATCGGCATTTTCGATTCCGGGGTGGGGGGACTGACGGTCCTGGACGCCTTGACAAAACGGTTTCCCGACGAGAGTTTCATCTATCTCGGAGACACGGCCCGGGTTCCCTACGGGACCAAATCGGCGCGCACCGTGGAGCGTTACGCCATTCAGGTGGCCGACTGCCTGTTGCGTCGCGGGGTGAAGGGGTTGGTGGTGGCCTGCAATACCGCCTCCGCATTGGGGTTGGCGGCTTTGCGGGTCCACTGTCCGGTACCGGTGCTCGGGGTGATCGAGCCGGGCTGCCGGGTGGCGGCTGGGCTTTCCACGTTGCGCGGCGCGCCGGGACGGGTGGGGGTGATCGCGACCCGTTCCACGGTGGCCAGCGGGGCCTATCCCCATCATCTGGCCATGCTGGATCCCCGCATTCATGTGGTTTCTCTGGCATGCCCCCTGTTTGTGCCTCTGGTGGAGGAGGGCTGGGTGGAACATCCGGCGGTGCGCCTGATCGTCGAGGAGACCCTGGCCCCGCTGTTTTCCCAACATCTGGACGCCATGATCCTTGGATGCACCCATTATCCGGTGTTAAAAAGCGTCATTGCCCGTACCATGGGGCCGGAGGTGATGCTGGTGGACTCCTCCGCCGCGGTGGCCGAGGATCTGGGACGTTATCTGGGCCACGTGATCGCGCCGGCCCCCCCGGGGACGACCCGACGACTGGAATTTCTGGTGACCGATGTGGCGGATCGTTTCAAGGAGACCGCGCAACGTTTCATCGGCAATGTGGATGACGAACTGGTGGAGATGGTGGATCTGTAGTGGGGTGACAACAAGTCAAGTCTGTTCTTTTCTTTCAGGAAGGTTTGGTATGGCTGAATCGCTTTGGATGGGAGATGTGGATGGGGCATCGTTTGCCCGCGAGGTATTGGAGCGCTCCCGGAGTGTGCCGGTACTGGTGGACTTCTGGGCAGCCTGGTGCGGTCCCTGTCGTTCTTTGGGGCCGCTCCTGGAAAAACTTGCCGGGGAGATGAATGGTCGTTTTTATCTGGCCAAGATCGACTCGGACCGGAATCCGGAACTGGCGCGCCGCTATGGGGTGCGGGGGATTCCGGCGGTGAAGCTGTTCGTGGATGGGGAGGTGGCCGACGAGTTCACCGGGGCATTGCCCGAAGCCCAGGTGCGACGTTTTCTGGAACACTCCCTGCCCAACGAGGCGGACAAGCTGGCGGGGGCGGGTCGCGGCGCCGAGGAGCAGGGAATGGCTGAACAGGCCCTGGAACTCTACGACCAGGCATTGTCCCTCGACGCGACCCACGGCAACGCCCTGCTGGGCCGAACCCGGATTTTGCTGGCGCGGGGAAAAAACGCCGATGCCCAGGAGACTCTGGCACGTCTGAAACCCAAGGACAGGGAGGGGGTCGAGGCGAAAGCCCTGGCGGCCCGTCTCGCCTTTAGCGCCGGAGAAACCGATCTGGACGCCTTGAAGGCCAAGGTGGAAAGCGCTCCGGATGATCCGGCGCTCCTTTTGGAGCTGGGCGAGGCTCTGGTGGCCCGGGAACGCTATGCCGAGGGACTGGATCGTCTGCTGGATGTGGTGCGGCTGGATCGGGCTTTCGGGGAGGACGCGGGTCGCAAGGCGGTGATCCGGGTATTCGACCTGTTGGGGCCTGGACATCCCCTGATTCCCCGCTACCGCCAGAGGCTCTCGGCCCTGCTGTTCGCTTGAAACGCCCAGGCGCGGCAACGTTTTTCCCTCACAAAGAGAACATCGCTGCCGCGCACCAGAAGCCTCAACCGCGACTTTCAAACCGCACCCGGGCGGGGGATGCTGATTTCCAACCCGGCGGCGATGCGGGACAGAGGGGCCTTAAAAGGCGCCGCTGCGCGGCTTGTTGGGCGCGCCAAGGGAATCGCTTCGCAATTCCCTTTTCGAAAAGCGCGCCAAACTTAAAGTCCCATGGGCTTCGCCCCTGGACCCCATCAAGGGCTTTGCCCTTGGATCCCACCAGGGGGATAATCCCCCTGGACCCCTGCAAATAAAAACAACGCACCCCGAAATGGGTGCGGTTTAACTGCTCACCCGGGAGCGGCCTGCCGCCTTGGCCCGATACAGAGCCGCGTCGGCGCTTTGCCACCACACCTCCAGGGATGCGTGTGAGTTCCACAGAGCCAATCCAACGCTCACCCCCAGCGGGGCCGATTCCGGCGCGCAGATATCCAGCGCCCGGATCGCCTTGCACAGCCGTTCCATGAGCAGCCTGGCGTTTTCCAGGGAGGTGTTGGGCAGAATCATGGCAAATTCGTCCCCTCCCACCCGGGCCAACAGATCCGAATCCCGGACAATGCGCGCAAAGGTCTTGGAAACCGTCTGCAGCACCACATCCCCTTCCCCGTGGCCGAGCCGGTCGTTGATCGCCTTGAAGTGATCCAGATCCAGACAGGCCAGGGCCAGGGGTTGACCGTGACGGTTGGCATTGGCCATCTCCATGACGGCGCGCTCCTCGAAGACCCGACGGTTGACCAGTCCGGTCAAGGCGTCCCGCCGCGCCTGATCATAGAGATCCTCATAGGCCAGGGCCCGTTCCAGGGGACCCCGGAGTTCCTGCAACACCTCTTCCTCCAGATGGAGAAACGGCGCCGTGGAAAGCTCCGCGCAGGGATGAATGACCAGCAGGCAATCCTCCAGATTGGGATCCAGGGGCCAGAGATGGTAATATCGTTCCATGCCCGGCAACTGTCCGGAACGTTTTGCACGGATGGGTTCGCTCATCAACTCCTGGGCCAGATCCTGCAGCTGTTTGCGGTCCGGTCCGTGACAGGAACAGGCGGTGTGAAGACGCCGTCCGAAGCGTTGATAGGCCACCAGATTGTGGGGCATGATGGGAATGAGCCAACGGGAGAAGGCCTCGATCATCGAGTCCAGATCCAGGCTTTTGCCCAGTTGCCGATGCAACTCGTAGATCCGTCCCAACCGTTCGGTCTCCTTGCGATACTCCTCGATCTCCTCCACCAGTTGACGGGGCTTGCGAGCAAACAGTGCCGGATCGATCATGGCCCGGCGACGATTTTCCAGCGAGATACAGATGCCCATTTCCTTTTCTCCACGCACGAGGCGACGGATGTCCAATGATTGCCCCGTTACGTGAAATTCCGGTTTGGGGCTCGTGAAAGGGCCTTTGCCAAGTTCATGCCAATTCACCTCCCAGAGTTCGAATCCTCTGGAGAGGCCGTGGCGTCTGGCGTGATCCGGCAATGATCTGTCAGAAAGAGGGAGGTCGCGCAGACGAGGAAGGCAGAAATTGCCCGGTCATGCGGAAGGCAGGATTTTACTTGCAAATGTCCGGAGGGATTCTCCCCAGGCTCGGAAATTGACGCGATTCAACCGGCCTGCCAACGCACCCAGCGCAATATGGCCTGCCGGAGCGCCTCCCCCCGGACCGGCTTGGCCAGATAGTCATCCATGCCCGCCTCCAGACAACGTTCCCGATCCCCTTTAAGGGCATAGGCGGTCAAGGCCACGATGGGAACGCGCTCTCCCTGCCCGGCGGCCTCTTCCCGGCTGCGAATCTGTCGGCTGGCGGTGTAGCCGTCCATGGTGGGCATCTGACAATCCATGAAAATCAGGTCATACCGCTGCCGCGTCACAAGCTGCAACGCCGCCTCTCCGTCGTTGGCCAGATCCGGGGTGATTCCCAGCCGTTTCAACATGCTCCGGGTCACTTCCCGGTTCACCTCGTCGTCCTCGACGATGAGCAGCCTGACATCCCGGGAAAAGGGCCTTTCGGACGGACCTTCCGGAAGCGTGGCCGGAGGACGGGCCAGGGGCAGTTCCAAAGTGATCTCCGTACCCTGCCCGGGGTTGGTGGCGATGGCGAGTCTCCCGCCCATGCGCAGGATCAACTCCCGGGCAATGGCCGGTCCCAGCTCGCCCACCTCCGGGGAGGATGCGAAGAAGAGGTCATCGCGGTTGTCGGAGGGCAGAAACCCCTGCCGGATTTCCCTGTCCATGCCCTGGCCGGTGTCGCGGATGACCATGCCAAGCCAGATACCCGAAGGATCGGAGGAGAGCACGCGGAGTGTCCAATGCAGCTCACCCCGGGGCGTGGAGCGAAAAGAGCGCTCGAACAGTTGTGTGAGCAGTTGACGCAACCGCTGCGGATCCCCCAGCAGAGGATCCGGCAGAGGCAGAGGCAACTGACAGTAGAAATCGATGCCGCTGGAGCGGGCCCGGCTGGCGACCTGATCCCGGATTTCAGAAAACAGGGCATTGGCGTCAAACCCCACGGATGCCACGGTGAGGGCTTTGGTCTCGATGCGGGAGTAGTCCAGCAGATCGTCGAGAATGGCGCGCAGGGCATGGCCGGAATCGTGGATCACCCGGGCCTGACGACGCACCTTGTGGAGGTCGTCGGCGGTCAGCATCAGCTCCGCCATGCCCAGCATGGCGCTCAACGGGGTGCGCAACTCATGACCGATGTGGGCCAGCAACAGGGTCTGGGCCCGACTGGCCGCCACCCCGGCGCGCCGCAGATCCCCGACCCGCTGGCGCAAGCGCCGATCCCGGGTGGCGGTCTGGGTAACGTTGTGAATCTGGATGAAACAGTGACGGCCCTGGCCTGCGGGCTCCAAAGGTTTGACCTGGATCAACTGATGCACAGGCTGACCGTTGATGGCCAACGGCAACGGAAAAGGGTTCAACCGGGGGGTAAGCACGGACGGCAGTCCACGCCGCAAGGCCTCCCCGATGGCCCGTTCCAGACGGGAGCCGCTCACATCGGGAAAGAGTTCTCCCAGGGTATGGCCCAGAACCTCGGCGACGGGAAGGCCGACGGTCCGTTCCATCCAGGGATTCCAGATCACCACCCGTTCGTGACGATCCAGCAAAATCCACCCCAAGGTGATCTCCTGGAGCAGGGCGGCAAGCAGGGAGGCGTCAAACGACGGATCCGGACCCATGGGGGTGTCGGGATTCATCTTCAGGCATCACCCCTCATAACGGTGCAGCACATCCGCCAGTTCCCTCTGCAAATGAGAAACGGCCCAGGCATCAAACAGCAGGACCACGTACCCCTGAACCGTGTTGCCCCGGGTAAAAAATTCCACATACAATAAAAGGATGGTCTCATGACCGCCTTCCGTATGACGCTCCCCTGCCAGAAACGCTTCCCACGGACCCTCCAGAAACTCCGGCAGGTCACACAGAATCTCGATCTCCATGAGATTGGCCAGACTCCCCAGACAGGCGTTGAGCAGAATATTGCCCACCTCGGTCAGGGTGTCCCGTTCCACCGCCCCGGATCCTTTCAGGTCCATCTCCTCCCCCAGCAGAGCACAGACCAGCTGCAGACTCTTCTCAAGCGGATAGACCAGCAGGGTGGAACCGTGAAACGGTCCGATGAACCGTTGCCGCACACCGATCAGCGATGCCATGGGATCCGGCGCGAGCCGTTCCGCCACCGCGTGCCAGGGAAGAAACTCCAGGCGCGGCACCGTGAAATGCACCTCTTCGTTCACCAGTTGCGCCAGGGCTGAGGCCGCCTGCCCCATGCCCAGGTTGAGCACCTCCTGCAGGGCATCCTGTTCCAGTTCCGACAACACGGAGATCATGGGGCGTCTTTTGAAGTCAGGCAGAGTTTGGAATCACGAAAAAAATACCGGAATCCATCTTAACACGCTTTCCGTGACAGGTTCCAGGTCAGACGGCATGCTCCGGGGACTCTTTGCGCCCGGTTTGCTTGATGACCGTTGCAACCGGGCAAAGACAGGCAGGAAACAAAGGACGGGGAAAGTCAGGGGAAGACCCCGCCTTCCCCGTCCAGGAGAAAATCAGGCCGATGGGGTCAGGGCGCGAAGCCCGGCCAACACCGGCTCCCAGGTGGAGCGGGGTTTGTTGAGACGTTTTTCCACATACACGGCAAAATAGATCGCCCCTTCAGCCAGACGGGCATCCCCCCGTTCCAGGGCCGCCTTGGCCTTCTCTCCCTGGGCGGCGGTCTCCTCCCCGGCCTCGGCCACGCTGCGCCAATAGGCCAGCGCCTCCTGCCGGTTGACAAAACGTTCCGGTCTGGCCTGGGCGTCGGGGAGGGAGACCACCGGAACCCCGTTGCGGCCAAAGGTCATAAGCCAGCCGGTCCGGGCCCAGGCCCGCGCCTCGGCCATGGCGACATCCAGGGTGTGCAGCATGTGCGACTTGTCCATGGTTCTCACTCCCGATTCAGTCCATGCCCATATCGATATACCCGGTGGGGCAGATCTCGGCGCAAATGTGACAACCCACGCAGCGTTCGTAGATCGTGAACATCACCTCCCCTTCCGGATTGCCCGGAAAACGGGTGATGGCGTGCTGCGGACAAAACAACATGCACTGGTTGCATTCGAAACAGAGGCCGCAACTCATGCACCGGGCGGATTCGGCCACCGCCTGCTCCCGGGTCAGGGGAACCAGCACCTCCCGCCAGGAACCTTTCACCTCCCGGGGATGGTCCAGACGCCGTTTCTTCTGGGATGCGGGCTGAAAATAGTCCCACTTGAGCTTTTCGAAACGGATCACATCCTGCCGGGAGGGTCTGGCGGGCAAAGGCTGGCCACGCAACAGAAGATCCATGGATTCCGCCGCCTTGCGACCATGACCGATGGCGGTGGTCAACAGGGTGATGCGCACCGCGTCCCCGCCGCCAAACACATTGGACATCCCCTCGACCTGCTGGTTGTGATCCACCTTCAGCCAGGGTCCACCCCCGGTGGTCTGTTCCAGACCGGTCATGTCGGTGGTCTGACCGATGGAGGCCACCACCTGATCCACCTCCAGGGTGAACTCCGTGCCCGGCTCCACCTTGAAGCGAAAGAACGGAATCGGATGATCCCACCCCTCCTCCCCCTGCTCCTTTTTGACCATCCTGATGCATTTGAGTCCCTTGACCAACTCCCCGTCCCGCACCACCTCGACGGATCCGGCCAGATAGACCATGCGGGTTCCTTCAGCCACCGCCTCCTCGAACTCGAACCCGGAACACTTCATCTCCTCCCGGGGCACGCCGGAGACCAGCGTGGCCTGCGCTCCGAGACGCAGCGCCAGACGGGCCACATCCATGGCCACATCCCCATCGCCGATCACCGCCACATGCCGACCGATGGGCATGGCATGCCCTTCCT
>JADGAB010000127.1 GCA_015232245.1 Magnetococcales bacterium
TGGCGCGCTTTTCAAAATCCCGCGCGCGCCCAGCAGGCCGCGAAGCGGCGCCTTTTCAGCCGTGCGTCCCGCATTGCCGCAGGGTCGGAAAATCAACATCCCGAACCGGGTGCGGTTTAAAGTCAAAACCCTGAGGGAGGAATCCCCCGGACCCCCGCTTTTTTTTCAAAAGTTGACTTCCCGGCATGGTTGCGGTTTCGACTTCGGGAGAGGTGAGGAACAAAATCGTCATGGATAATACCACAACCGCCATCATCGGCGCGGGCTCCTGGGGCACGGCCCTGGCCACGGTGCTGGCAAGCAAGCTCCCGCGAGTCACCCTGTGGTGCCACGAACCGGAGGTGGCCGAAGGGATCAACCGGAGCCATCGCAACCCCTTTTTTCTGAAAGAGTACCTGCTGCCGGAAAACATCGTCGCCACCACCGATCTGACCGGTGCCGCCCGGGACCATGCCATTCTGGTCATGGTGGTGCCCACCCAGTTCACCCGGGGGATTCTGCGCTCCCTGCGGGAGGCGGTGACAGAGGAGACCCTGTTCGTCTCCGCGAGCAAGGGGGTGGAGGCCCATACCATGACTTTGCTTTCGGATATCCATATCGAGATTCTCGGTCGCTCTCTTGGCGAGAAGAGCTGTTTTCTTTCCGGTCCCTCTTTTGCCCGGGATACCATCTCCCGACTGCCGGCGGCGGTGGCCATTGCCGGGTGCGATCCGGAACGGGTGGAACGGGTGCAGAGACTGTTTCATACCGCCTGGTTCCGCACCTACTCCACCGATGATGTGGTGGGGCTGGAGCTGGGCGGGGCCATGAAAAACGTCATCGCTCTGGCTGCGGGCATCAACGACGGACTGGGCATGGGACACAGCGCCCGGGCGGCCATCATCACCCGGGGGCTGAACGAAATCCTGCGCCTTGGCATGAAACTCGGCGCCCGACCGGAAACTTTCGCCGGACTCTCCGGCCTGGGGGATCTGTTGCTGACCGCCACCTCGGATCTCTCCCGCAACCGCACGGTGGGAGTGCGCATCGGTCGAGGGGAGAGCCTGGAGTCGATCCAGCAGGGCAGCCACGAAATCGCCGAAGGGGTGCGTACCGCCGTGGGTGCCCAGCGCCTGGCGGAAAAGCTCCAACTGGACATGCCCATCACCCGCGCCGTGTACGGGATTCTCCACGAAGGGCTCTCTCCCCGGGATGCGGTGCGGGAGTTGATGGAGCGGGATCTCAAACCCGAAAACAACCTGCTGGATCCCTGAGATGGCCATGAAAAGTTCCCACTCCGGCAGCGTTCATCACAAGGAACGCCTGGTGCTCGGCTGGCGGGAGTGGGCGTCTCTGCCGGATCTCGGGGTGGAACGGATCAAGGCCAAGATCGATACCGGAGCCCGCACTTCCGCCCTGCACGCGGTGGATCCGGTCCTGGTGACCCGGGATGGCCAGGAGTATGTCCGTTTCCGGCTGCACCCCGTGCAGCGCAAAAGCAAACCTGAACTGCTCTGCGAAGCCCTGCTGGTGGACAGTCGCCGGGTGGTCAGTTCCGGCGGTCACATCGAGGATCGCTTCGTGATCGTCACCCGCATGCGTCTGGGAGAGCGGGAGATGCCGGTGGAAATCACCCTGACCAACCGGGCCCTCATGGGGTTCCGCATGTTGATCGGACGCACCTCGATCTGCAAGAAATTCCTGGTGGATCCAGGTCGTTCGTTTCTTTTGTCTTCGTGACTTGGGACAGAAAAATTAAAGAGATGAGAATCGCCATTCTGGCCAGAAATCCGGAACTTTATTCCCACAAACGCCTGGTGGAGGCGGCCCGCGTTCGGGGACACGAGGTGGAGATCATCGACACCTTGAAGGTCTACATGAACATCTCCTCCAATCAGCCCACGGTGCGCTACGGCGGCAAGGTGCTCACCGGCTTCGACGCGGTGATTCCCCGCATCGGCGCCTCCATCACCTTTTACGGTCTGGCGGTGCTGCACCAGTTCGAGATGATGGGAGTCTTTTCCCTCAACAGCAGCGAATCCATCGCCAAATCCCGGGACAAGCTGCGTTGTCTGCAACTTCTCGCCCGGGATGGCATCGGTCTGCCGGTCACCGGGTTTGCCCACACCACCCAGTTCACCGATGACCTCATCCAGATGGCGGGGGGGGCGCCGGTGGTGATCAAACTCCTGGAAGGAACCCAGGGGATCGGCGTGGTTCTGGCCGAAACCCACCGTTCCGCCAAAAGCATGATCGAAGCCTTTCGCGGCATGGATGCCAACATTCTGGTTCAGGAGTACATCAAGGAGGCCGATTCCGCGGACATTCGCTGTCTGGTGATCGGGGAACGGGTGGTGGCGTCCATGATGCGGCAGGGCAACGGCGAGGATTTCCGCTCCAACCTCCATCGGGGCGGTGAGGCCAGATCCATCCGCATCACCCCCGGGGAGCGTCAGACCGCGGTCCGTTCCGCCCGGCTCATGGGGTTGAATGTGGCAGGGGTGGACATGCTGCGTTCCAACCGGGGGCCTCTGGTCATGGAGATCAACTCCTCTCCCGGACTCGAAGGGCTGGAAAAGGCCACGGGAATCGATGTGGCCGGCAAGATCATTCACTTTCTTGAACAGAAAAAACCCAGAAAGTCAGCCAGGGTCTGATCCCTGGCGCCTTCAGGCCCGGATTACGAGACTGGGGCTTTTGTCGGCAGCACCAGCAGGATTTTGAGTTTCTTCCGGATCAGAACCCGGGAGACACGGAACCAGCGTCTGTTCCGGAGGGAGAGAATCACTCTCTTTTTGCCGGGAAAATCGATCAGCAGAAAAGCCAGCGCGATAAACACGAAACCCGGTCCCGGAACCCCGGGAATGGCCAGAATGATGCCGACAATCAGGCTGACCAGCCCCAGCATCTGACGCTTGAGCAGACCGAGCAATCCTTGATGAACCTGGTGTTCCAGGTGGAGAAAGGTCAGGGCGCGATTCTGGAACATGGCCGAGGCGGAACAATGGATGGACGGTCTCCGGTGGAGAGCGTCCCGGTTGATTGGAATTGGTGTGTTGGTTCAGCGTGACGGAAAGCTGTTCAGCCATCCGGTTTCTGCTTCGGCCCCTGATCGGTGCTCAGGTTGCGTCCCCGCATTGCCCTGTCCCCCGTGAGGATGAAAGACAGTTTAGTTTGTTTCTATCGAAACATCAAGTGGTTCCATGGCCATATCCCTGTTCCGCATCCTTGCTGGCGCGAGCCTCTTCCGGTTTACGGTTTCTGTCCATCGGCACCTCCGTATGCCTGCAAGTCGGTCTCTTGCCTCTTGACGAAGCTTCAGGAATAGTTGATAATATTTGCACCATTTATATAAAAAATGGAAATCGACGACCATTCATTTCAAATCAATCGAGGGAGGGGGGGCCATGGGCCCTTGACGCATTCATGACGACACCGGAACATCTGTTGGCTCTCAAGGACGAAAAACAGCAGCTCAAGGCCAGGCTCAAACAGGCGGGCAAGGCCATCAAGCTGGAGAAGAAAACCCTCAAGACCGAGGGCAAGGTGGCCAGAATGGAAGCCAGACTGGCAAAACATAAACAGAAACTGGTCAAGGATCAGGAAAGCGTCGCGCCTGAAGAGACCGCAGCCCCTGCCTGATGCCTCTTCCAGTCGCGCCGATTGAAGAGTCGTATGGACAACCTCAAAGAGATCCTCAAGTGTAAACTCGCCTTCGAAGCCGATGGCAAACAGGCCATGGGGGTGAACCTGCCTCCGGAACTGGCCAAGCTGGTGCGCTGGGAACTGCATCAATACTACGGCGCCGACCCCGGGGAACAGCTCACCACCCTTTATGGCATGGAGGTGCTCTCCCTGGATGCCGACGAGGTGAGCTTCGAGGCGTAACGGTCCAGCGCGGCCAGCAATCGGGGCTTGGTGACCGGTTTGGTCAGGTGTTCCGAACAGCCGGCCTCCAGGGTTTGACGTTCGTTTTCGGCAAAGGCGTGGGCGGTCAGGGCGATGACCGGTACCGGGGAGCGGTGGTTGGCCGCCTCCCAGGACCGGATCGCCCGGGTCGCGGCATAGCCGTCCATCACCGGCATCTGCACATCCATCAACACCAGATCAAACCGCTCTCCGGCGGTGATCAACGCCACCGCCTCCGCTCCGTTGTGGGCCACCGTCAGACGATGCGGCGCCTTCTTCAAAAAGGCCCGGACCAGCAGGATGTTGTCCTCGGAGTCGTCCACCACCAGAATCTCCAGTCCCGCCACCTCTGCCAGACCTTCCCCGGACGCCGCGACCTGCGTTGCGGGTGGCGCATCCTGGCCGGAGGAGGATGGCTCCAGATCAGGTTCCCGCACGGCGAAAAGGGCGGTGAAAGCAAAAGTGCTGCCCTGTCCCGGCGTGCTCTCCAGGGTCATTGCGCCCCCCATCAGATCCACCAGGCGGCGGGAGATGGTCAAACCCAGTCCGGTTCCGCCGAACTGGCGCGTGGTGGAGGCGTCCGCCTGGGTGAAGGCGTCAAAAACCGCCTCCTGCTTCTCTTTGGGAATGCCGATGCCCGTGTCGCGGACGGCAAACCGAATCCCCCCCGGGCCAAGCCGGGGGGCGCAGGCCACCCGCAGGGTGATCTGTCCGGTCGGGGTGAACTTGACCGCGTTGCCCAATAAATTGATCAGAACCTGACGCAACCGCTTGGCATCCCCGAGCAACAGATCCGGAACTTCGGGATCCACCTCCAGGGTCATCTCCAACCCCTTTTCCCGGGCGCGCATGCCCATGATGTCCAGAATGCGCTGCAATCCGTCCCGCAACTGAAATGGCGCCGTCTCCAGCTCCATGCGGCCCGCCTCCACCTTGGAGAGGTCCAGAATGTCGTTGATCAGCTCCAGCAGACTGTCTCCGGCACGACGGAAAATCCCCACATAACGCCGCTGTTCCGGGGTCAGCTCGGTCTCTTCCAGCACTTCCGCCATGCCCACGATGACATTCATCGGGGTGCGGATCTCGTGACTCATGGTGGCCAGAAATTCGCTTTTGGCCCGGTTGGCCTCTTCGGCCTCCAGTTTGGCCTCCAGCAGGGTGGATTCGGCTTTCTTGCGTTCGGTGATGTCCATGCCCATGGTGATCACCAGTCCGCCAGGATCGTCCATGGCCCCCATGGGACGGGAACGCACGATCCAGACCCTCGGCTCTCCGGATTCCGGCACAATGGTCAGCTCCCCCTCCTTGAACGGCGCATCCGGAGGAAAACGGGCATCCAGCATCCGCAGAGCCTGTGGACGCTCCTCCGGGAGCAGGGCACGTTTCACCCAATCATTCAGGGTGGAGATTTCGTTCAGTCCGTGACCGGACAGATCGCTCCAGCGCCGGTTGACCAGAATCACCGAGCCGTCCCCGGCGTGGATCATGATGGGAATCGGGGCGTGCAGCACCGTGCGTCGCAACCGCTCCTCGCTCTCCCGATGGGCCCGGGTCATGGCCACGGCCTGAGCCATGGCCCGCTCCCGGCTGGAGGTCAGGGACCATCCGGCAAATCCCAAAGCCAGACTGATCAGAGCGCCCGCAATCAGCACGATCACCGGTCCCCGTTCCGGGTGATAGATGAAGAATTGCGCCCCGGGGCTGAAACGATAGATCCAGCCCCCTCCCTCTTCGCTTCCCCGGACCACCCGGCTCCAGCCGTCCGAGGCATCCACCCGGGGGGATTCCGGGTGGGAGTCGAAGATCAAAGCCGTGGGACGCAAAACCGGTCCATCGAACAGCTCCACCCGGATCTGGTCCGCCTCATGCCGAAAAAGATCCTGAAAGAAGCTTTTGGCGTCGTAGATCACGGCCACCCAGCCCAGCAGGGCATGACGCCGCTCCGTGGCATCGCCGATGGGCATATGGCTGCGATAGACCGGCGTGACCCGCAACATCGCTCCCCGGGGATGACCGTCCGGTCCGGAACGCAGGAATACCGGAGAAAACAGCACCAGACCGGAATCGGCGGCAAGCTGCAAAGTCTGGCGGCGCCGTTTTTCCATGCCGAGATCCTCTCCCGGTGGAAAAGGCAGATAACCGGACTCCACCCCGTGATGGTAGGTCACCACCCGATAGTCGTCCCGCACCTCGTCCGTGATGATGCGAAACTGGTCGTTTTTCAGATGGATGCGGGTGGCCTGCTCGAAACCCTCCCGCTCGGATTCGTTCACCGGTTCGACGAAAGCCATCTCCAGCAGACCCGGATGGCGTCCCCGGGGGGTCAGGGCCGTGGCAAAGGTGTGCCAATCCTGTGCGCTGACCTGTTTTTCCGACACAAACCAGGAGGCCATCACCCGGGAGAGATCCGCCTGCACCTCCAGCCGATGGCGGGCGGTCTCCCGCAGGGTTTCGGCGCCTCTGTGAAACTGCTCCCGGATCAGCTCCGCGTCCCGTGAGGTTTCGTGTTGCCAGTACCACAAGGTGCAGGCCAATCCCAGGGCGACCAGCAGCCAGGGAATCAGCCGGGGAGTGGCGACGGTTTTGGGCAGGGTTTCCATGGGTGGAAGGATAAAGGAAAATGGCCGTTTCGCCACCGGGAAAAAAATCCGCTGCAGCCTTTCGGCTTGGCAAGGGCGCGGCATACTCTCTATAAAACCGTAGTGTTGCATGGATCCCGTGGAGAGCAAAGGGAAAGGGTGGCCGGCAGGGATGATTGAACTCATGGTGCGGGATTCCCGACAGTTCCGGGCGGGTCTGGCGGAACTGGGCATGACCCTGCGGGGGGAGATCGAGGACCGGGTGGCCGGCTTTGGCGACGGTGTGGCGGCGACCGGACATCGGCGCAATCAGGTTCTGGGTTCCTTGCGATTTTTTGCCAAGGTCTATTTTCCCCATTATGTCTCGGCTGAAGACAGCGTGTTGCACACCTGGCTTTATGAACGTCTGCCCCGGTTGGGCGCGCAAGCGGGCAGGGGAACCCGTCTGGTTCTGGCCGCCCCCCGGGGTGAGGCGAAATCGACGCTGATCACCCAGATATTCACCTTGTGGCGGGTGGTCACGGGCAGAAGTCGCTACATCATCATCATCATGGACGCCCATCATCAGGCCGCCGCCATGCTGGAGGCGGTCAAGGCGGAACTGGAGGTCAATCCCCGGCTGAAGCGGGATTTCGCCGCGCAGTGTGGCGCGGGCCGGGTATGGCGGGAAGGGGTGGCGGTGACACGGAGCGGGGTGAAGCTGCAGGCCGTGGGCTCCGGGGCCCGATTGCGGGGATTGCGGCACGGGGCGGCCCGTCCGGATCTGGTGATCTGCGACGATCTGGAAAACGATGACAATGTGCGGATGCGGGCGCAACGGGACAAGCTGGAGAACTGGATGCAAAAAACCGTGCTCAAGCTCGGTCCGCCGGACGACTCCATGGATGTGATCCTGGTGGGGACGATTCTGCATCATGATTCGGTACTGGCGCGGATCATGGCCAATCCGTTGTGGGAGTCGCAACGGTTTCAGGCGATTTTACGCTGGCCGGACGAGATGGGGTTGTGGGATCGCTGGCTGGAGATCCTGCATGCCGAGGGGGAAGAGGCGGCGGACCGGTTCTACCGGGAGCGGCGGGAACGGATGGATGCGGGGGTCAGGCTCTCCTGGCCGGGGGTGCGGAGTCTGGAGACCTTGATGAAAATTCGTGCGCGGGACGGGGTGGACGCCTTTGATGCGGAATTGCAGAATCAGCCCATGCGGGAGAACGCCCCCTTCGGGGAGTTTGCCTGGTGGAGCCGGGAAGGGGCGGATTGGCTCTATTTCGGGGCGGTGGATCCCTCCATGGGCAAGTCGGGGAATCAGGGGGATCCTTCGGCCATTCTGGTGGGGGGATACGATCGGGCCTCCGGGGTGTTGCATGTGGTGGAAGCGGATATCCGGCGTCGTTCACCGGATCGGATCATCGAGGATGTGATCGCCTGTCAGGCCCGTTACGACTGTCGGTTATGGGTGGTGGAGTCGGTGCAGTTTCAGGAGTTTTTCAAGGATGAACTGGTGAAGCGTGGGGCTCGCGCCGGGATTCCGGTGCCGGCCCGGGGGGTGAAGCCGACCCGGGACAAGGGGTTGCGGATCGGGGCGTTGCAGCCGCATGTGGCCAATGGATTGATCCGGTTCCGGCCCGAGCAGAAGACGCTTTTGGATCAGTTGCGTCACTGGGGCGAATCGGACGCCCATGATGACGGGCCGGATGCCCTGGAGATGTTGTGGCGGGTGGCCCGGGAGGGGGGCATGGGGAAAATCGGCGAGTTTCGCGCTTTGGGCGAATCCCGGGCCGGTTTCGGATCGGTGGGGCGCGGGGAGGTGGGGTTGGGAGAGGAGGGATTCGGGAGTGTGGGCGGGGGGGTGTCGTGGCAGGGATTCTGAACCGCACCTGTGTTGGTTCATCGTGACTTGGCCCATCTTTAACAGTGCTTTAGTTATATTTAAGATAACAACATTGAAATTGCTGCATTTTTTCTCGGCAGTATTTCTGCGTTTTTCGATTTTTTATCAATTCATAGTGCCACAGATCATCAATAAAGCCATTGATAATGAATCTGTATTACATGATACCATGGTGCCAACATTTCCGAGTTGGAGGGTGCCATGTTTTTCCGCACGAAAAAATCCGGGCGCTACGAGTACCTGCAGATCGTCGAGAATCGATGGGAAAGCGGTGCCCCGAAACAGCGCGTCGTCGCTACTGTCGGTCGGTCAGACCAACTGCGCGAGTCTGGCGGGCTGGAAAGGCTGCTGGCATCCGGGGCCCGTTTCGCGGAAAACGCCCTTCTCATCCTCGCCCACCGAGACGGTACCAGCCCTGCAAAGAGATCCCGGAGCCTTGGCCCCGCCCTGATTTTTGAACGCCTTTGGATGGAGACTGGCTGTGCCAGAGTGATCGACGAACTCGCCAGCGAGCGTTTTTTCGCCTTCCCATTGGAGCGGGCCATTTTTGTCACCGTCTTGCACCGCCTCATGGTCTCCGGTTCGGACCGAGCGGCCATGACGATTGACGGCGAACCGGACCCGACCATGGAAACCGGGG
>JADGAB010000128.1 GCA_015232245.1 Magnetococcales bacterium
ATCGGTCGAAACATTGTGTATTCATCCTTATGAATTCATTGACGATTCATAAGAAAATCATACCACAGTCACCCTGTTATCGCACGGGTTGACGACATCCTAGAGGCGACTTTTTGCGGGGGACTCATGAGAAGTATCCGACAATAGCGGCTTTTTCTGGAGATGGGGGGTATCGTGGAACAGCTGTTAAATTTGTCGAGGAGCGTTTGAATATCACACTCCATATTTCAATGCGAATTAAAGATGTATTTGCTGTTTTACCAAAACGGTGGATTGTCGAAAGAACGTTTGCATGGCTTGGAAATTTCAGAAGATTGGCAAAGGACGTGGAAATCCTAACTGCAACATCAGAAAATATGGTACGTATCGCCATGCTGAAATTAACCCTTGCAAAGTGTGTATAAACTTTTGCCAGACAGCTTCTGAAATTGGAACGCAACATCCGTGATGCGGCCAAGGCGGCCATCGCACCGCCCAGGGAATGTCCGACAAAATGGGCCTCGTTCCACCTGCCTCGGTCGAGAACGGACAGGATGTTTACCCACACCTCGTCCAGGGCGTGGTTGAACCCGGCATGTACGCTGCCGCCGAATGGCATCATCTCCTTGTCGGCGTCCAGGTTGTCCAGCCAGTCCGCCGCATCGTTCGTCCCGCAGAACACGATCCAGATCATGTCTCCTTGCCGGGCGGTGAACCCCTGGACGTGTCCGGAGGTGAATGGGCGCACAATAAACCCCTCCACATTGGGCTGGTCGCTGTACGCCTCAAGCGCCATGCGGGCTGCAAATCCGATCATTGGTTCCATAGGGATGTCCAAGTCTTCACACCGACGGGGGCGCGTTTTCGGTGTGGGGGGCTTCGGGCAGAATCATGGCAAGCATGCCAGCGGCAGCCGTAATCACCTGGATCGACGCGGAGGCGGTCGGCATGGCAGTCGGGGCCACGACCGATACGATGGTGGCGATGCCCGCCCAAGACGATGGCTCGGAAAAGCGTTTGATGAGATATTGAAAGTTCATGATCGGTCTCCAAAATTGAGGTCTGGCTCTGGTCAGAGCGGGGGGTCAATCCTCTTCGAATGCGGCGGTCCACGCGAACGTAACCGCCGCCGCAATACAACAAAAAGTGATCACCACGCCGCCCCCAGAAACATGAGCAACGCGACGATGCAAAACAGACACACCCCAATGGCGATCATGGATAGGTCCAGAATCTGGGGCGAGGGATGTCATTGTCACCAACAGGCACGGCATCCAGATGGACGTACCGGCCCGCCATGGGGCCATGCTGCTTGAGTCCAAATCCGATCAAGCCAAGTCCCAGGGCCATGTCGATCAGTTTGTGGACGTCTTCGCCAAAGATGGCCACATCCACGGCGTATCCAAGGGTGTGCGCGCCGACCAGTTTTCCCTCGCCGACTGCGGCGTTATGCGCTTCGCATCGGTATCCGGAGGTGATCACCATGGGTTTTCCGAAGGCCACTCTCAACATCTCCAGATTCGCCAGAAACGTTGGATTCATGCGCAACACGCCGCAGTGGCGGCATTGCAATTCTGCTCTGGTGAAGTGCCTGGTGAGATTCTCCTGAGCGTTCATGACGCCACCACTGCAAAAATGAACGTGAGTGCCGTCATGATCACGAATCCGACGTGAGCGGCAAGCAATCCCCAGATAAGCAACAATTTTGTGCAGCATTTGAAGGTGTGCATTGTCAGATGTGCCCCATGACGCGATTCCAGTTGGTGATGTACTGCTCGACAGTGCCTGACCCCAGGGGGGTGTTGTAAAATTTTTTCCAATAGGCGGCTTGACCTTTGAGGTCTCCGGCGGTGGGTAGCGCATCCGGGCATCTCAGCAGATGGGCGCGACACATCCCGCAGGCGTAAACCAGATCCCAGGCCAACCGGGAGTGGTCGGGCTTTGGATACGGCCCCAGAATGTTGAGACCGAGCTTGGTATGGCCATGCAGAAAATTTGTCCAAATGTCGTCGTGGGTGGCTTTTTCCATTTGCCACAACCCCCTGGCCGGGCCACCGCCCAACTGGGTCAGGTAGTGCAGTCCGGATTCCTGGACGGCGATGCCAAGAACCAACTCCTCGGCGGCGGAACTCCACAGATCAAGCCGCTGCAAAGTTGGGCAAATCACCAATGCCAAAAGTTGACGGGGATCGAGTCCCATGGGTGCGGTCTCCAGAAATGCAAAACCCGCCTCAGGTTACCCTGGGCGGGTTTTGGTGATGACGTGTTTGGGATGGTTGCCTGTTGTGCGCACCTTTCCCCGATTGTAGCGAAGATCATAGCAGATTCTGTCAAATGTGTTTCATGAAAAGATGTATCAACAACCTGTTGATACAGAATCATAAACTATGAACAGGATAAGCTCTTGATTCAGATTGATTAACATCGCAAAAATTGATCTTTAGGCGTTGCAATCCACATACGGTCATAAATTCTACAACATTTTTTTAATGCGTTGATAGAATTCGATTGTTTCCGATTCTGCCGAGCCTTGATGTGATGATCATGAGCGCGGACATCCACAAACGCCACGCAGTGACTCGGCTCACGCCGAGATTATTCGTGATCACCTTGCGCGGCACGCCCTCGGCGTGGAGCCAGACCAGACGCATCTGATCCGGCTCCAGCCAACGCAGCCAATTCAACGCCTCGTCCATCCTGGTGATGGACTCTGGTGTTGGTGGCCCCAACCGAATTTCGGTGGCGTTCCAGCCGAACGCCTCGTTGGGATCATGGACCACATCTGGCCAGGTACTTCCGTAGCCCAACGGCTTCAGCCCGGTGACACGCAGCACCCGCAACGTTCTGGCTGCTTCCTCCAGTCGTTCAGCGACCATTTTGGGAGTCCATTTTTGTTCAGGCATGGGATTCCTCCTTGTCTTGACGCTCACCGAACAATTTTTTTGCCAGATGCTGGATCATCTCCCGTTCCGGCCAGCCCAGCCTGGCGTCGTTCTCGGCAACCACCAGAATGCCGTGGTCACGCCAGCCGTTGCGTTTTGTTTTCTCTGGATCCATCCGTTGTGGGACAATCCCGGCCAGACAGGAGCGTGGGGTATGAGGTCCACCGATCATTTCACCACCTCCTCATCCAGAACCCAATGGAGGATTGCCAAGGCGTCGGCTGCATTGTCGTCGGCAGGGTGGTGACCTTTTCTGCGCATTGCCTCAATCACCTCTGCCTTGGAGGCATTACCTTTTCCCGTGGCGTGACGTTTGATGGTGCCGACCGGAACGCCCTGGTACGGGATTTCCGCCTGTTCAGCCCAGGCACTCAGATGAGCGAGGAAACCGCCATAAACGTGAGCGGCAGTCACACCTGCATGCGCTCTGACCTCTTCGAAAAAAATGCTGCCGATTGGCCCGGCGAAGCGGGACACCTCATCGAGCCATTTCTTGAACCGGACGAAGGCCATCCCACCGCCCTCGAAACGGCCAGGACGGAACTCCACCGTGCCGCTGGTGATGGTGCCGTCTGACTGGTGGAGTGCCCATCCGGTTTTTGATCCCAGGTCCAGAGCGAGGATTGCTCCTTCCCCGACCACGCCCTTGTGGGGCAGAATTGCTGCAACCATGTCATTTCTCCTTTGGGTTGATGTGGTCAGGACGGTGGCGCGCTCCGCCAAGAACATCGCCACCGTCCGCTCTTTTGCTCCAATATTTTCCATCTCGTCCTCCATGGCAGTTAGGCCGCCACCTTGCAAATTGGCCACTGCCTTTGCCGATAAACCGTCGCCCGTTTTTTGAAAGCCCCCAGTGCAAATGGGTGTGCGTCCACCACGTCCACCACCAGCCCGTCTTTTTTGCCAGGGGCTGGACGGATCACCCGTCCCACTGCCTGAAGCAGGGGGGTTGCTCCAGACATTGGTGACGCCAGGATCAGGCACGACCACACTGAGCAATCCAGTCCCTCTCCCAGCAACCCCTTGGTCCCCACCACCACCCGTGCTGTCGCCAGTTGGGCCATCCGTTTTTGGCGTTCCTTGGCCGGGAGTTTTCCATGAACCAGCAGGGATCCTGGAATCAAATCCGCCAGGGCGATGGCATGTTCCACCCGTTCGGTCATCACCAGGGTCTGGCGGGTGCGGGACTTCTCCACTGCCAGGCGCGCGATGCCCTGGGTCCGGTGGCGGTCCGCCACCATCGCCGACACCAGATCCGTCCAGGCATTTTTTTTTTGAGGATCCACCTGGGCGAAAAGGCAGCCGGTGTCGACCACATCCACGCGAGCCGGGACAATGCCGCCGACATGCTGCACCTCACCGGGCAGGACGGTGGCAACCACATTCCCCAACAGGCGACTGATGACCAATTCCAAGCCATCACCGCGCTGCGGGGTAGCCGTGAAACCGTAGCGGTACTGTCCAGGAAACATGCCGATCACCTCCGAAAACGTCCCAGCAGGGGCGTGATGGCACTCATCGACGACCACCAGGCCGATCAATTCGCCGAACGCGCGGGCATCAACCGGTCGGGCGATCAGGGTCTGCATCATGGCGATGGTGATCTCCCGGCCAACGGACCAAACGCCACCACCGATCAGCCCGGCGACAATCCCCAGTCGTTGCCGGACCACCTGTCGCCATTGATCCGCCAGTAACTGGGAATGAACCAGAATCACCGCCCGTTGTGATCTCCTGCGGATCAGTTCCAGGGCGGTGAGGGTCTTGCCCGATCCGGTTGGTGAGACAATCATACCCTGAGTCCCAACCAACGCGGCATCGATGGCGCGGATCTGGTACTCCCGAAGATCAATGCCGAGGATGGCACCGGGATACGCCGCTGGCACCAACACCCGGTTGTCCGTCCAGGTGATCGCGGCCTTCATGGATGCGGCCATGGCAAAGAGTCGATGGCCGTATCCACGGGGAAAAATGATGCTTCCCGGCATCTGCTGGTAGGTGGTGATGGCTTTGGGAACCATGAGGGGGGATCGCCCCGTTTTCACCGCATCGAGATAATCCGGGTTGGCGAAGGTGTTTTCCGCCATCGCCTGACGCAGCACCTGGTGTTTCAAGGGGGCCGCGCATTGGATGGTGATGGCACCGGTGATGGTGGCTTCGATCATGGGGTTTGCCCTTCTATCGTGAAATCAAGAATGCCGTTTGTTACTTTTCGCAGCTTGTGTGCGTACCGGTGCATCTGGTACGCCCCGTCGGTAAATCCATACGCCGCCAGATCATCGCCCAGCACGTTGCATTGGCGCGCCATGGCCACGATCTTGGTTTCCACAATGCTCAATTTCTCCTTTCTTTCCGCTTCATCACACATTTCGCATCTCCTCGTTTTCCAGTTGCTGAAGACATTTCCCCCCCAAGAAACCGCCAGACCACAGCCATGCCAGCCGCCGGTTTTGCCCATCGCGGAGCAAAATCCGGTTTGGCAGAATCGCTTCGACCACTCCACCAGACCGAAGGATCGCGATAATTCCCGGCACATCGTCCACGGTGACTGCGGCCAGGGGATCCAGTCCGCCAAACACCAAATCACGGTTCCAACCGGCCTCGACCAGTGTATGGCCGTATAGGTTTTTGAAATCTGCGAAGACCCTGTCGATGTCGGTTTGTTCGTCGTCGGTGAGCAATCGGGGCGTCAGGATTGCCAGCAGTTCCGGTTTGCATTGCCGTATCCGTTCGGTCATCACGGCATCCGGGCTGGGGCTGACGCGCAGGTTCCCCGATTCCGCATGGATCGAGAATCCCGCCGAAAGCAATTCCCCCAGCAAGAGGGAGGCGTTATGCACCATACCCCCACTGGGTGATAAGGCGTTCATGGGCCTGCTCCAGGTATTGCAGATCGTTCGGCTTTGCCACCAAGAACAGTTTGGTTGATGGTGGAAACCACATCCCGATTTCGCTGGGCAGTTCCTTGGTGACGAACAGTTCCGGGTTCACCTTTCGCAGATCACGCGCTTCGCTTTCGTAAGGTTCGGTGGTGACGAAAATGCGTTGCGCGGCATCTCGCCAGATTAGGGTGTGATCAAAGCCAAACCTGCTCTGGTAATACAAAAGCTTCCCGAAAAATCTCCGATCTGCTCTGGACGGCTTCCAGCCAGTGACCTCCATGAATCTGGCAATGGCCTTGAACCGGGTCGTGAAAATTTCCGCATCTTCCCGCGAATCGCACCAGAAAACGGTCTGGCCAGAACTGGCATACCCCTGACCGATCCACGCGCAGTTCGTGAATTGCCGCATGGTGAAACTGCTTTCAAGATCGACGGTGATGTTGTCGTACCTCCGGTCTTGCGGGTTTCTCCATTGCGCCACGATGCTGATTTTCTGTGTTCCCATGCTCGTTTTTCCTTCTCAAAAATATGTTAGTATATGCTCAGACGGGTTGTTTTATATAAGTGCTTGATTTTTAATGTTTCGACGGGTTTCGACGGGTTTCGACGGGTTGAGCTATATCCCCCGCATATGCGCACGCAGATGTACGCACACCCGCATGCGCATATGGAAATGAATCCCGCAACCCGTCGAAACCCGTCGAACCCGTCGAATCATCCCTGTCACAATCGACATAATTTTGACGATTTTCTGTGGCTTGCAATGCGAGACCTCGGCGGATTCTGTTGTCTCTCATATCTTTGTCATTTTCAAACCCCCTGTCCGATAACTTTTTTCCGAACATCGTTTGAGAGAGTTGCCTCTCTTTGTTCTCTTCGCACCATCTCTGATATTCAGCCCACAGATTGCCGAACTTCACCGAAAAGTTGCTGGCGATCACACAGCAGGTATCCAAAAACGGTTTCAAATCATCGGACTCACTCCTGAATGCTTCCACCGCATTCGTGACGGCCATTGGATCGTTCAGTCCAACCCGTTGCCATTCCATGCAGCCGTCTACGGCCCATTTCAAAATCCCAGGCAGTTCTGGTCGCAATTTTTCTGGAAGGTCTTTGTCCCGCTTATCAACCGCGATAAACACCAGGAACGGAATCAATTTGATCCTGCGCCAGATTCCTTCATCCGTGCCCCGGATCACCGGCTTGTGATTCCCGGCCAACCAGATTTTGAAGAGCGGTCTGAATTCAAAGAATTCTTCGCGCAGAAAGCGGGCTGTCACGATATCCCCGCCAGTGAGCTGTTTGACGGTTGACTCGGCAAAGCGTCGATCTTCTCCCGGCTCCATGGCCGTGATCAGTCTGGCACCGTGCAGGCGCGCGATATCGTTCGGGATGCCGTGGCCAGCATGCCTGTCATCGGCGAGCAGCGAGTTGAACGGGGTGTTCCGCACATACTCACCCATGAGATTTTCCAGCGTTGTGATGAAAGTCGATTTCCCGTTCTTGCCTTTCCCATACAGAAAAAACAGGCATTGCTCGTTTGTGATGCCGGTGAGGGTGTAGCCAACCGCCCTGCGGAGGTAGGTGACCAGTTCCTGGTCACCCCCCATGATCATATTGAGAAAATCCAGCCATAACGGGCAGTTAGCATGCGGATTGTAAGGCACCTGGATCAATCTGGTGTTGTAGTCTTCCCGGCGTGGTGATGACAATTTTCCGGTGCGCAGATCCAGTGAACCGTTTTCCACGTTCAACACCCATGGATTCTTTTCCATCGCGTCCGAGAAGACTTTCACATGGGGCGACGCCTGCCGGATCATTTCGTTCAGCTTGTTGCCATTCCCGGATATCTTGGCCCACTCCTGGACCGCCTTGATCCGTCCTGGTTCGACAAACACCTCCTCGTTGGCAACCAGGCGTGCCGTCTCCTGGGCCATGAGCATGATTTGCAGGGTTCCTTCATCCCGCTTCCACCGCCTGCCGTCCCACTGATGCCAGCCCAGGTTTGGCACATAGATCACGTCATCCCTGTACCTCGCCAAGAACCGGGCAGCATTGCCGATATCGTTGTATGGCTCGCCAACCAGGCTTTGCGCCACGTCGTCCGCATTCTGCTGGCCGCCACGAAAGATGCCGACCAGCAAATCAAACACATCATTCCGATCCCGGCGCAGGGCCACCCAGTCGTTCCAATCGCTCCCGGCCTGATCTGACGTGAAGTGCGGGATCATCACCCTGGCCCCGGCCTCTTTGGCGGCACTGGTGCCTTTCGTCACACCTGGATTGCCTTTGGTGTGGCGGTCGTTATCGGCGGCGATGATCAAATCGATACGTGGGTGACGATGACGCGCCTCAATGGCCACAATTTTGAGATTGCCATCGTCAAAAACCACCAACACCGGCCATTCGGTCAACTCGTGGATGGTGGCCCCCGTGGCAAAACCAGTCGCCACCACCAGGGGAAATGAGTCGTTGATGGTACCGAGCAGATAGAAGTGACCCTCCTTGACCCCGCCAAACAGAAAGTCTTTGTCCCGATCCCCCAGTGCCGCCACCTTGGCGGGGAAAATGGCTTGCAGGCTGTGAATCTCGCCTTCGAAATCCTGCATTGGGACCAGAAGGACATTCTGGAATCCTTTTCTCCAGAAACTCCTGGCAACCCGAAGACCGTGTGACCCGACACGCTTGCGCGCCAGATAGGGGTGGTCAGCAGTGGCTGGGTACGCATCAGCCCAATACTGAGCAGCTTTTTCCTTGGCCTCACTTTGCCGCTTGGTCATCTCCTCTTCACGCTTGGTGCGGGCACTGGCGATACGGGCGCGGTAGGCGGTTTCTTCCTCAGGAGAAAACCTCCGCCCGATATCTGCCCGCCAGTTCTGCCAGCCGTTTTCCGACCGCCAGTTCTGGAACCCGCCTGCCGGGATGCCGTCGAGAAACAGAAGGTACGCGCCATCGCCTCTGCCATGCGATCCGCCATCCGCATCACATCGATGGAGATTCCCGTCGGCAATGATGTCGGCAGGCGGGATCAATCCTGCCGATTCCATGGCCCGGCGGAACTGCTCCAGGATGTCTCTTTCTGGTATTACTTTATTATGGTTTGATTGGCCATCCACTTAAGCCGGGACAGTTAGCGAAAGCAAACATTCCGAGGAGCATCATTTGTGTCCCATCCAAACTTGG
>JADGAB010000129.1 GCA_015232245.1 Magnetococcales bacterium
AAAAAAGCTTTTTTGTGAAAGCGCGCCAGAAATAAAGTCAAAAGAAAAGTCAAAACCCTGGGGGAAGAATCCCCCAGACCCCCGCTTTTCTTTCAAAAATTGACCTGCCGGAAGGGTTTCCGCCTTCTTCACGAGGCGCGCCCCAAAGCCCGCCACAGACAGACCAGCCGCTCCCACTGGGTCAACTCCGGTCGGTTGCGCAAGGTGTTGCCACCACACGCCTCGATCCGATCCAGCAGGGTCATGCTCCGCTCCATGGCATGGGCCAACTCCAGCCGCAACGGGGAGGCCACCTCCTCGATCAACGGCGCGCCGGCGATGAACAACCCCCGGGTCTCCTCCACCAGTTGCAACACCAGACTCCCCAGCATAGGGGTGAAACGCCGCTGGGAGACCATTTCCGGGGTGACCTCAAAACGAAGCATCTCCACCTCGGGCAGATACAGCGGCATATCCCCGTAAGAGTCCCGTCCCAGATCCCGCCAGAACCCGGTCCAGCGCAACGCGGTCCACAACGCCTCGCAATGACGCAGCTTGTCCGCCAGACGCACCCCCGGAGAGGAGTCCATCTCCCGGTGCAGATGCAACAACAGATGACCCAGCGGCACCGCGGCAAACCGACAATATTCGCTCAGTTCCTCCAGGGTGCCGTGACGCTTGTTGGTGACATCCATGCGACAGGCGATGAGCAGTTCCTGAAAAGGGCCATCCGGCAGATCGTATTCGACGAACAGATGGGCCAGAGCGCGAAAGATCGGCTGATCGGTCTGCCCGACCCTGGCCTGCTCCAGTCGCCGCGACCAGTCATCGATCAGTTGCAGCTTGAAATCCTCATCCCGGGCCGGCTGACGGGCGAAATCCTGGGCGGTCCAGGCAAAGGCGTAGATGGCATGCCAGCAGGGCTGCAGGCGCCGCGACAGAAAACGGGCCTCCAACGGCACATCCCCCTGACGCGCCTGAACGATATCGCGACAGTAGGCAAAATCAGCCGCCAGATGGGCGGGAATGGAGTGCAGGATCTTCATGGAGATTATGGTAACTCAACCCCACCCCTCAAGCCAACCCCTCCCGCCACTTTTCCAACATCTCCCGGACCACGGCGAACACGCCGCTGGCCCCGAAATGAAACGGGATCCAGGTCACGGGCAGAGTCGGCCAGCGGGCCATGAGATTTTTTTCCACCTCATCCCCGGTCTCGCAGACCAGAAGCCCCCCCGGAGTCAGAAAATCCGGGGCCTGACGCAGAATCGGCCCCACCAGATCCAACCCCTCCGGACCGGCCACCAGGGCCATGGCCGGCTCCCGGTGATACTCGGCGGGCAGTGCGTCAAAATCGGCCTGGGGCACGTAGGGCGGATTGGTGACGATCAGGTCATAACGCTCCCCGGCCAAAGCCCCAAACAGATCGGAACGCACCAGTTTGACCTGGCGCTGCAGACCGAAGCGGTCCCGATTGCTTTTGGCCACCTCCAGGGCCTCCGGGGAGAGGTCCACCGCATCCACCATGGCCCGGGGATAGGACAAGGCCAGGGCGATGGCCAGACAACCGCTGCCTGTGCCCAGGTCAAGAATCCGTCGCACCCGGCCTGGATGCAGCCACGGGGTGAACCCTCTGGGATCATCCAGCATGTTCTCGATGCGGGAACGGGGGATGAGCACCCGTTCGTCCACCATGAAGCGGTGCCCGGCAAAAAAGGCCTCTTTGGTGACATAGGCCGCGGGCTTGCGCTGGACAATGCGGGCCTCAAGCAGCCGCTGCACCCGCTGCCGGGCATTCACCGGCGGGGGAGGACGGCGTGGCGGGGGGGTCTCCAGGGGAATGGCGAAGGCGTGCAGCACCAGATATTCCGCCTCTGGGTACGGTTCTTGCATTCCACTGGCAAAGCACAAACCGGCTGCGTCCAGCCGACGCGCCACCAGTCGGATCCAACCCGCCACATCCGGTGGATCCGGCTCATTGAACAGGGGGTCCACCTGGCCACGCACCCCAACGGGCTCGGGATGTGTGGTATTTTTGTCAGAGTCACGGGTGCGGGCAGTCATGGGAAGGATAAAAAAATTGGCGGTAAACGGTTGCAACGGCTTGGCATGGAGTTCAATTTGACGTACTCTCTCGTTGGATTTTTGACGCATTCGATCGGAAATCCGACCCGGCAGCGTGACGCATGACCAGACCGATCCACCCGATATCCGGGTTTTTGACTCCGACCCAGGGCAACAACACAGGCCGAGTTGACGACAACATGTACGGAATCATAGGAAAATCCCAGTGTATGCAGAAACTGTTCAAGATGATCGAGCGGGTCGCAGCGGCCAACTCCACCATCTTGATACAGGGAGAAAGCGGCACCGGCAAGGAGTTGATCGCCAGAGCGGTGCATAATCTCTCTCCCAGAAAGGATCAGCCGCTGATTCCAGTCAACTGCGGGGCCATTCCCGAAGATCTGCTGGAGTCGGAACTGTTCGGTCATGCCCGTGGGGCCTTCACCGGCGCGGTCAACCCGCGGGTCGGTCGCTTCGAACTGGCCAACGGCGGCACTCTGTTCCTCGACGAAATCGGCGACATGAGTCCCAAACTCCAGGTCAAGATGCTGCGGGTGCTGCAAGAGAAGATCGTCGAACCCGTGGGCGGGGTCAAGCCGGTGAAAGTGGATGTGCGGGTCATCGCCGCCACCCACAAGGATCTGGAAAAAGAGGTCGCGGAAAAACGGTTCCGGGAAGACCTCTTCTACCGCCTGAACGTGGTTCCCATCCATGTGCCCCCGTTAAGGGAACGCAACGGCGACATCCTGATTCTGGTCAATCACTTTCTGGAGCGGTGCTACAAACTGCACGACCGCCCCCGGCTCACCATGGAACGGGATATCCAGGAGATCTTCCACAACTACGCCTGGCCCGGCAACGTGCGGGAGTTGGAAAACCTGATCGAACGGCTGACCATTCTGGCGGAAGGGTCGATCCTGTTCGACGATCTGCCTCCGAAAATCCGCAATCACGTGCCCGCCCCCCGCCCCCTCGAGGAACGGGAACCCTCCAGGGAGTCCCCGGAACCGGAACGCATCTCCCAGGCCACCCCCATTGCGGCGACGGAAGCCGATCCGGATCGGGAAACCGACGGGGAAGGCGATCTGGAAACCGGTCAGGGTCTGGAAGCGGTCAGCCGCATGATCGCCGCCTCCACCCAGGACCTCAACCAGAAAATTCTTGAGGGGCTCGACTTCAACGGCGCGGTGGCCTCGTTTGAAAACCAGTTGATCCTCTCCGCCCTGGACAGCACGGGCTGGAACAAGAACAAGGCGGCGCGTCTGCTCAATCTCAACCGCACCACCCTGGTGGAAAAAATCAAGAAAAAAGGCCTGGAACGCCTGGAACGCACGGATCGGGTTGATCGCGTCGAACGAATGGAGGAATAAAGTGACCGAGCGGGGTTGGATCCACGGATTCGCAAAACAGATGTCGGCCTGGAGCGCTCTGCTCTGCGCCCTGGCGTTGTTCTTGACGCCACAGACATCCCACGCCTTTTTCACTGCGCTGAAATACAAAACCGAAGACCAGGGAAAACGGGAGGTGATCTCCTTCATGATTCCCCCGGGCGCGGCCCGTCCCCAGCTCAAGATGGTGGACGCGGTAACCCTGCGGGTCATCGTGCCTGGCATCCTGGCCTTGCCCAACAATGAACTCAAGATAGACAAATCAAAGTGGATCAAAGAGTTCAAAATGACCGACGTCCCCCGGGGCGAGGACATGGGGCTGCAGTTGACCTTTATTCTCAAAGACCAGAACGTCAACTTCCGGGACTCGGTGGGATCGCCGGATCCCATGGAAGGTTCTTTGTATCAACTGGAATTCGATCCTCCGGTGACGCCTTCGGCCTCGGGACCGGGACAACTGCTGGAAGGCCGGATCCTGGCGGGACGGGATGGCACTCTGGTGCTGATCTCCCACACCGGCAACGGTCAGGTGGAACCCACCCTGGACCTGGGAGCCCATGTGGCGCGCCTCGAATGGCAGGGGTCCACCCTGGGCCCCACCTGGCGCAACGTGCTGCCCGCCGGCCTGGCGGAAAAGGTCAACGCCTATGAGTTCAAGGGCAAGGTGGAGGTGGAGATCAATCTGAACGACGCGGCCACCCATGTCAATTTCCTCAACGATCCCGCCGCCGGACTCTACATTGCCTCCATCCGCACCAAGGATGGCATCGGTCGCCAGGACGAGGCGGAAAAGCTCCTGAAACAACGCCGCAAGACCGTCTCCGAAAAAAAGGCGCTGCCCCTGCGCCGCATTGCCAGCGCCCCCTACGAGCCCCAGCCTGACTCCAAGATCCGCATCAACGAACAGGAGGTGGACGAACGCCACTACCTCGACAATGCCCGGGGCGCGGAACGGGATCACCAGTTCGGCGTGGCCAGAGGTTACATCGACCGGCTCTACGAACTCTTTCCCAAAACCCCCAACCGGGAGTTTCTGGACTTCTACAAATTCGATCTGGCCCGCCAGATGGAGTGGAAATCCGGCTGGCTGCTCAACGAACTGACCACCCTCATCGCCCGCTATCCCAACACCGCGGACTACCCCGCCATGCGTCTGACCCAGCTGACCCTGCTCAACCGGTCGGGTCAGTTCCAGGAGGCCTCCGCCATTCTCTGGGATCCCAATCTGCCCAAGGACAATCCCCAGACATGGCTGGAACGGGGACGCACGGTCATGGGACTGATCCAGTCCCGCATCTCCCCGGACGAGAACCTCCAGGCAGGCGAGACCTATCTGAAAAAGGTGCTGGAACAGACCCGGGACTCCGGACCCGCCGCAGCCGAAGCCCATTTCCTGCTGGCCCAGCTGGCCAAGAGCACCGGCGATCACGAACGGGCCATCCGCATTCTGGACGCCATGACTCCGGAACACATGGCTTTTGTGGCCAACAGTCCGGAACGGCTCATGGCGACCGCGGACACCTATTACAAGTTCCGCCGCTACCCGGAGGCGGTGAAATACTACGCCCAGGTGCTGAGCCACTATCCGACCCATCAGACCATCACCCCCTGGGCACTGTTGCGCGCCGCCGAGTCCCATCGTCAACTGGGTCACGTCAACGATGCCACCCGTCTGTTCGAACGGCTCAAGAAAGATCACGAATCCTCCGACGCCACGGTCTGGGGCCGGATTTTCCAGTTGCAACTGGAAAAGGACCGGGACATCCACGACCGTCTGGAGGAGCTGGACAAGATTCTGCATGCCATGGCCCTGCCCAAGGAGCAGTCCGAAACCCTCATGGCCAGCGTGCGCCAGTTGCTGGTGGAGACCAACCGTCACTGGGACGTCAAAAAGACCCTGGACCAGTTGGCGGCGATGAAAAAGGATCATCCGAAGATCGATGCGGCGGTCTGGGAACGGATCCCGGCGTTGCAGGAGAAAATGGAACAGAACTTCAAGGACCGGCTGACCCGTCTGGACAAACTCATCCAGGAGATCGCCCTGCCGGAAGCCCTGGCGGAAGCCTACATGACCAAGGCGGAGATGCTGGGGGAGGCGGGACGCCACAAGGAGGTTCTGGAGACCCTGAATCAGCTCATGACCATCAGTTCCCGGGGCAACATGGTGGCCCGGGCCAAGGAGATCAAGCGTCTTTATCTGATGGAAGGGATGGCCCGGGCCCTGGACAACGGTCGCCCGGAGTATGCCGCCATTCTGGCGGAGATCCACGGCGAGGACTGGCGGGAGGATCCCTCCTTCATTCCGGCCAAAATCCATCTGGCCGAGGCGTTGATGCGCATGGGGCTGCATGACGACGCCTTGAAACTTCTGGATGGCATTCAGAACGACTCGGCCACATCCCTGACCCAGTTGGCCACGGCCCTTTCCAAAGAGAGCATTCTCCACAATCCAGCCAGGGAGGGGGACAAGCCTGCGGCCAAGGGCAAGGAGAAGTCCACCAGTCCGGACGCGGCCCGGGTCCGTCTGGACGAGGCGGCCCGTCTCTCCCGCAAGCAGGATTGGGAGGGGGTGATGCTGCTGCTGGAGAACGCTCCGGAGTCCTCGTTCAATCTCGCCGACCGGGTGGAGCGGTGGCGTCTTCTGGCCAAGGCCGAAGCCGGACTGGAACGGTTCCCCCAGGCGGTCCAGCACATGGAGGATCTCCTCTTTGGCCGACCCATGGGAGATGGCATGGATTATTACTGGTACGCCAGCATTCTGCACAAGTGGAAAGGGGATGACAAAGCCCTGACCGCCTTCCAGCGGGTGGCCACCGAGGCGCAGAACAAAGAGATCCAGGCCCTGGCCCGCATCCGGGTGGGAGACATTCTGCAGCGCAAGGGGGATTTCAAGGGGGCCAAGGAGCAGTTCTCCGGGGTGCAGGCACTGGCCCCCTCCTCTCCCTGGTCCAAGGTGTCTGCGGAAAACGCCTCCCAACTGGGCATGGCCCTGGATGTCAATCCATGATTCCAGGCCGGGAAAGGAGGCCATGACCATGACCCTGCCCCAAAACCGTCGGGAACTGCTGCTGATCGGTGGACGCGGCGAGCCGGAACTCACCCGTCTGACCGCCCAACTGGGCGCGGTCGGACTGGATACCACCCGGATTCCCAGCCTCACCGAAGCCAAGGAGCAACTGGCCCGGGCCCGTTTCAGTCTGGCGGTGGTGGCCATGGAAAGCGGTTCCCTGGAGAGAATCCGGGAGTTGACCTTTCTGTTTCGCGGCCTGCCGATTCTGGCGGTGGCGGTCAAGGGGAGCGTCAGCGAGGCCCGGGAGGTGATCGCCGCCGGAGCCGCGGACTATCTGCTGCTGCCTGTGGACGACGCCAAGGTGGCAAGCCTGGTGCAACACTTCGCGGATCAGTATTTCGATCCGGAACTGGGCCGGGGACGCCGCTTCATCACCGCCGACGAAAACATGGGACGGCTGCTGCAACAGGTGCGGCGGGTGGCCCGATCCATGGCCACGGTGCTCATCCAGGGAGAGAGCGGAACCGGCAAGGAGCTGATCGCCCGTTTTGTCCATCAGGTATCGGAGCGCAACCAGGGACCGTTCATTGCCATCAACTGCGCCGCGCTGCCGGAGAATCTGCTGGAGTCGGAGCTGTTCGGCCATGCCAAGGGGGCCTTCACCGGCGCTCTGGCGGATCGCAAGGGCAAATTCCAGCAGGCCAACGGCGGCGCGATCTTTCTGGACGAGATCTCCGAGATGTCTTTGAACCTGCAGGCCAAGCTGTTGCGGGTACTCCAGGAGCGGGAGGTGGATCCGGTGGGAGGACGCAGCGCCATTCCCCTGGATGTCCGGGTGATCGCCTCCACCAACCGGGACCTGAAAGGCTGGGCACAGTCGGGCCGTTTCCGGGAAGATCTGTATTACCGTTTGAACGTCTTTCCGGTCTGTCTGCCGCCATTGCGGCAGCGTCTCAAGGATATCCCTCTGCTGGCGGAACACTTTCGCAAGCGGTTCGTGGAGGAGTTGGGACGCAATGGCATTCACTTCGCTCCGGAGGCGCTGGCCACCTTGAACCGTTACGGCTGGCCGGGAAACGTCCGGGAGTTGGAGAACGTCATCCATCGAGCCCTGCTGGTGGCCGAAGGGGATGAGATCACCACCCGGGATCTGATGATCGACGCCCCACCCCCCTCCCCTGCCGCATGGAATCCGGCTGAGGATCAGGATGGGGAGGATGAAGGAGAGGAGGATGAAGAGTTCACCCCTCACGGGGATCTGCCCCGTCCGGATCCGGCCCTGAGCGATCAGATCCGTCTGCCTGTGGGCACGACGGTACGACAGATGGAAGAGTTTCTGATCCATCGCACCCTGGACGAGGTGAAAGGCAACCGGACCCGTGCCGCGGAGCTTCTCGGGATCTCCATTCGCACCCTGCGCAACAAGTTGAACGAGTATGCGGCCCGCTGACCAGGCCACTCTTCCATCATTCCGGCGGATGCCGGGGGGATGGCTGCCCGGTTTGTTTCTGCTGACGCTGCTGCTGCTGGGTGGATGCGGGGAGTCTGGTCAGGATCCGGTACTGACGGCCATGACAGCCAGCGATACCCTGTTGGAGAGGGTGGAGCGGTTTATCCGTCCCGGTTCCTACTGGAGTCGGCGGGTGACGGAGTTGGAAAAACAGGCCGAAGAGGCCAGAAAGAACTTCGAGAGTCACAACCAGGCCTATCATGCCGGTCTGCTGGCCCGACGGGAGGCGGTGCACAAGGCGGTGGAGGATGCCCGCAGCCGTCAGCGAGAGACCCGGGAGGTCCGACAGGAGGCGATTCAACAATATCGCCGGGATCTGGCCCACTCCCGGGATCTGGCCCGGGACGCAGGCCGAAACCTGCGCATTCGCCTGGCTTTGCTGCGCAAGGCCAGGGAACAACTGGACCGGACCCGATAATGGGCAACAACAGCAAAAACCACGCAAGCCTTGATTCTTGCATGGTTTTTGTCACGCCACGATTCCCATTCGCCTCTGCCCAATTATATTTCAAGGACAAACAAACGCGCGCCACAAAAACTACATACGATTCTACACACAAAAAATTTTGCTGCCCTCTTCGTCAAAAAGCCAACATCTCCCAATTATGGATCCCTTCCCGGGTAAATTCCTCTCCCGACTCCTGATCACTCCTGGCAACTGGCCGCCATCCATGGCAGCCGGCTGGGTGGTTATCGAACGTTCCCGATACGCACGCACCATCGACGCAAACAGCTGCTGGCAGTGACCGCCGATCAGGCGATGTTCATGCTCACCGTCCTCAAAAATGTTCCCGGCTCGACAATCCCGCCTGCCCACCTGTTTTGACTTTCCCCCCCAAACAAAAAAACGACCACCACCACAACCCCCGAGGCGGAGGAAGGGGGGGGTGTTTTCTTTATCTACGTCTGTATCTGTATGTGCGTTCAGTGATGTCCGGTTAGAAAATTGCATCAAGAACATGCAAATTTCTTTTTAAAAATCTGATGTTAGCTTCACTTTT
>JADGAB010000012.1 GCA_015232245.1 Magnetococcales bacterium
CTTGCGCTCAAAGATAGTCGCTACCCAGCGCCCAAAAGTCAAAACCCTGGGGGAAGAATCCCCCAGACCCACGCTTTTTTTTCAGAAGTTTTCTTTCGCGTCAATTCAACGCAGCGCGTGTTTCTTCATGCGGTACAACAAGGCATCCCGACTGACATCGAGGAGTTTGGCGGCGTGAGTGCGATTGCCCTGGGTACGAATCAGGGCGGCGCGGATCATGTCCCGTTCCAGATTTTCCAGGCTGATGCCTCCGTTGGGCAGGGAGAGGGCCGACAGAGGCTGGATTTCCGCCGGACCGCCGACTGTGGCGGGCAACGCCATCCCCCCCGGGCAGAGTTGATGCTGCACAAAACCTGCGTCCAGGATTTGACCGGCATGAAAGATCACCGCCCGTTCGCACAGATTGCGCAGTTCCCGAATATTGCCCGGCCAGGGGTGACGCCGCAGCAGATCCTGGGCGGACGGGGCGAATTCCGGGGCCGTGACGCCCTGACGGGCGGCGAAATGGACCAGAAAGGCCCGGATCAACAGTTCCACATCCTGGCCCCGTTCTCTCAACGGCGGAAGCACCAGGGGCACCACCTGCAACCGATAGTATAAATCCTGCCGGAACCGCCCACCGGCCACCAAGGCGGTCAGATCCCGGTTGGTGGCGGCGACGACCCGCACGGCAACCTTGCGGGGTTGTTCCTGCCCCAGGGGCTGGCATTCGCCGTTTTCCAGAAAACGCAACATTTTCGCCTGGATGGAGAGGGGCATGTCCCCGACTTCATCCAGAAACAGGGTTCCCCCATGGGCCGCGGCGATGCGACCGGTCCGTTCGCCGACCGCGCCGGTAAACGCCCCTTTGACGTGACCGAACAGTTCGCTTTCCACCAGGGATTCGGAGAGGGCCGCGCAGTTGACCGGCACAAAAGGCCCCTTGACCCATGGACTGGCATCATGGATGGCGCGGGCCAGCAGTTCCTTGCCCACGCCGGACTCCCCCTGCACAAGCACCGTCGCGCCGGTGACGGCCACGAGCCGGGCGGCGCGCAAAACGCTCACAAAGGCCGGGGAGTTGCCCAGCATTTCGGGTTGGATATCCGGTTTCATGGTGGAATCAGACAATTGACAATAGGGTTGATCTCATGCAGATGCGGATTATGCACTTTCCAGCCCAATAAAAACAAGTTCAAAATGCCGATGGCCAAAAGAAGCAGCGCGGTCACCCGTCCAAAACGAGAGAGTCCGCCGAAACGGACCAGCGCGCCGGCCAGCCAGCCTGCCGAGAGCATCACCGGCAGGGTCCCCAGACCAAACAGCAGCATCACCGCCGCCCCGGAAGGGCCGGAACAGGAACCGCTGCTCCACAGCAGCGCCCCATAGACCAAAGAACAGGGGAACCAGCCCCAGACCATGCCGAACAACAGAGCCTGCCAGGGGGTGCGGGGGGTCATGAAGCGTCGGGCAAAGGGTTCGAGCAGGCGCCAAAGATGGGCCCCCCACTGTTCGATGCGATGCATTTCAGGAAAACGACCGATCAGAAACAGACCATTGCCCACCAGGATCAGACCGGCGACTCCCTGCAACAGGGTATGACCATATTCCGGGGAGAGGGTGGAGAAGAGGGTCTGTCCGGAGATGGACACCAGGGCTCCGGCCAGGGCATAGCTGATCAACCGTCCCAGGTTGGCGGCCAGAAGAAAAGGCCAGGTGGGTCGCCGCTGACCGTCGTGACCAAAGGAGACGTGATAGGACATGGCCCCGACAATGCCGCCGCACATGCCCAGGCAGTGCAGCACGCTGGAGATGGCCAGAAGCAGCGGGATCAACAGGGAAAAATTGTCCACCGGCGGCGCGAATCCAGGGAGCCTGTTTTGTCAGGATTTCTTGCCGCCATCATCCTTGGCCCGGTTGCTCCAGACCCAATAGATCGCCAGAGCGGTCAGGGTGACGTTGACGACAATCCCAATGATCCAAAACGTGCTCATGTTCCGATCCTCTCTGGCTGTTGACGACAAAAGCGTGTTTTCCTTGTTATATCTATCCGGATTCCCGGCAGGAGGCAATGTCAAAAAGCGCTCCGGACCGAAACCATACAAAGGATGCCAACGCCATAAAAAAAACGGTGAGGAACCGGCTTGTTTCCAGAAAATGCGGCTCAACGATCCAATTGAGCTTGAAATCGGCGGCAAGTCGTATAAACTCAGCATGGGCATAAACACCCTTCAAGCAGCAATCAAGATTTGCATCACCCCGAAAGGGGATCATCTCACAGCGTTTCAGGTCAATGAGTTGCCGGGATGGTTAACGTGATCCTGAAGCATCATTATCGGTTCAACCCCAAAAAAAGAAGAGGTGCAGAATGAATAAAATATCTTTAGTTGCCTTTGCGTTGTTTGCCCTGATTGGTTTTTCTGCGCACGCTGCGGGCACCGACGATCAAGGAAACTTGACCGCCGAGGAGAGAGAGAGTGTCGCAAATCTTCTCGCCAGAGAGTATGCCGCCATGGCGCAAAAAGTCGATCCGAAAGCGGTTCTTTCCGCAGAAGCCGGGCGCGCTTTCTATCTCAAGAAGGTCAACGTCGAGGGCAAGGAGATGTCCTGCGCCAGTTGCCATTCTGACAACCCCAAGGAGTCGGGCAAACATACGGAAACCGGCAAACCGATCAAGCCTCTGGCGATTCGGGCCAATCCGGAAAGATTCACCAATCGCGACAAAACAGAGTCCAACTTCTCCAAGCATTGTCGTGAACTCTACGGGAAGGACTGTGCCGCCAAGGACAAAGGCGACTACCTGATCTATCTGTTGACCTTGAAGTAACCGTCCGCGTCCCCTGCAAGAAGTCCGTTCAACCTGGCGCAAGACAGGCATGCCTCAGAATCTTTAAAATTATCGCCAAGAATGGCTTCTTGCAGGGGACCACACAACGATTCAACTCTTGTCTCAACCTTGATTCCGGGAGATTGCCCAGCACCGCTTCAAGTTCCGATCATCATCCATGCTGAAATTCTCCTCCAGCAGACTTTCAGGTGCCCACAAAAGCCCCCTGTCGCTCATGACACATCATGCCTGAGAATTATAAAATTGCGATTGTTGGCGCAGGGCCCGCAGGCATGTCGGCTGCGACGCATGCAGCTGAGCTTGGCATTTCCCATATCCTCCTCGAATCCGCGCCACACTTTGCCAACACCATTCACCGATATCAAGCCAAGAAATTGGTGATGGATGAACCGGCACAACTTCCATTGCGCAGCACGATCAGCTTCAGCACAGGAATCCGCGAGCATATCCTGGAAACCTGGGAAAACGAACTCACCCGCTATCGGGTCAACCTGCGCACCGGCGCAACCGTCACCTCCATCCGTGGAGAAAGGGAGGCTTTTCATATCCGGTTGTCGTCGGGGGACTCCCTGACCGCTGAATTCGTGGTGCTCGCCATTGGAGTACAAGGAAATATTCGCAAGCTGGTCGTGCCGGGTGAAGAGTTGCCGGAGGTGCAGTACCAACTGGATGATCCTGGCGCATTCCATCATCAAACGATTGTCGTGATCGGTGATGGCGATGCCGGCGTGGAAAACGCGCTGGCGTTGGCCAGACAGAATCGAGTGATCATCATCAATCGCAAGGAAGAGTTCAGCAATTGCGCACTGGCCAATCTGGACCAGTTGATGGAGGCGGTCACCGCGCAACAGATCGAAACCCGCGTCAGCACCACAACCGCGCGTATTGTCCCACTCTCCCAGGATAAATTCCCTGTGGCCATCGAGGTGGTCTCACCCCGGGGACAGGAACAGATCAAATGCCACCGCATCATTGTCCGCATTGGAGCGACTCCGCCCCGGGATCTGGTGGAGAGCTTTGGTGTGCGTTTTCCGAATGCCGACCCGGTTTCCGTGCCGCAGTTGTCGGACAAATACGAATCGAACGTGCCGGGTTTGTACATCGTAGGGGCGCTGGCCGGTTATCCGCTGATCAAGCAGGCGATCAATCAGGGATATGAAGTCATTGAATATATCCTTGGAAACGCCATCGAACCGGCGGACGAGGCTTTGTTGTGGGAAAAATTTTCCGGCGTACCCGATATCAACTCGGTCAGCGAGGGGATCGGATTGATCAAACGCAATCAACCGCTGCTGACGCCGCTCACGACACTGCAATTGCGGGAATTCATGCTGGAAAGCGTGATCTGGGTGCAGCAACCCGGCGAGGTGATCTTTCATCAGAACGATTACAGCAACAGTTTCTTTGCCATTCTGAAGGGTCGCGTCGGCATCCATATCGAGAAGGAGGATGGCAATACCGTTGTTTTCAAGCTCGCCGAGGGAAACTTCTTCGGAGAAATGGGGCTTTTGTCCGGTCGTCGCCGTACCGCCACGGTGATCGCGGACGATCATTGCGTGCTGGTCGAGACGCCGCGACGCTCCATGCTCAAGTTGCTGAATGTGGTCAACAGCGTGCAACGCAAACTGGATGAGGTCTCCCTCAGACGGATTGTCCAGCAATTGGACAGCTCTCTTTCAGAAAGCGAACTGGAGTATCTCATCCAGGATGCCTCGTTCAGGCAGTATGCCATTGGCGACGTGATTTTCCGTGAAGGCGATCAGGCGGACGGGCTGTATCTGATCCGGCGGGGGTCGGTTGCAGTCTCCCGCATGATTTCGGGAAAAGAGGTGATGCTGGCCTATCTCTCCGCAGGCAACTATTTCGGAGAGATGGCTTTGGTATCCGACGTGCCGCGCTCCGCCACAATCACGGCGGCGGCACCGACGGAAGTGATTCTGCTGACCGCGGAACGGTTCAAGGCTGTGATCGCGCGCAACGCGTCGATGCGCAACAAAGTTGAAACCCGCTATCTGGAACACGTCAACAGCACTGAATCCATAACGTCGTCGGAATCCAGTGGACTGATGAATTTCTTGTTTGACCAGGGAGTTGGCAATGCGACCAACATCCTGCTGGTCAACTATTCCCTCTGTATTCGCTGCGACAATTGCGAAACGGCCTGTGCCGACGTGCATGACGGCATCTCACGATTGCATCGTGAGGCAGGCATGACCTATGAACAGATGCATCTGCCCACTTCATGTCGGCATTGCGAGCATCCCTATTGCATGAAGGACTGCCCGCCGGATGCCATCCATCGTTCGATCAATGGGGAGGTCTTCATCGGAGAGAGTTGCATCCATTGTGGCAACTGCCAACGTCATTGTCCCCACGGGGTGATCCAGGCCGCGACCAGAAAACCATACAAACCGCCGGGCATTTGGCAAATCATTTCAGGACACTCTGAAAAGTCAAACCATCCACAAAAAAAGAGTGACGGCGACTCGTCAAAAATCTTCGTCAAGTGCGACATGTGCAAAAACATTCTCGGGGGGGCCGCCTGCATCCGAGCCTGTCCGACGGGAGCCGCCATGCGTGTCAGTCCGGAACTCTTTTTCGAGGATCTGGGCAGTTGGGCCACCGAAAGCATGAGCATGATGCAATCGAGATCCTTTATCAGATATAAAAATTATCGCTATCTTTATCTTTCCGGAATTCTGGTCACCCTGGCGACCATCTCCTATCTGACCATCCATCCCGGTGGTTCGGAACACCATGGCGGCACCTGGTTGGGTTATGTGCTGGGCGTCACCTCCATGCTGATTCTGTTCTTGCATGTCTGGTATGGCATTCGTAAACGTCTGGCTCCCAGAATCCCGGACAGACGCAGCCTCCGCACTGACAACGATCGAAAGGAAGGCGACGTTCAAACCACTGTGCCACCACCCAGAAAAGAACGCAGACGATTGCATCTCAAAGAGTCCTGGCGTTTCGGCGGAACGCTGCAGGGATGGCTTTCCGCGCACGTTTATCTGGGAATCGCCCTGGTGGTTCTGGCCTCGCTGCACGCCGGTTTCCATTTTGGATGGAATGTCCATACGTTGACATACGTATTAATGCTGCTGATTGTTGTTACCGGCTGCTACGGAACCTTCGCCTATCTGTATTATCCAAAACAGATCACCAGAAATCTGAATGGCGCAACGACAGGAGACGTTTTAAAGAGCATTCGGGAACTTGAAGAATCGATCATCAGACGCGCCATCGATTTACCGGACGAAGCCAACAGGATCGTATTGAAGGCGCGACAGGAGACGCGCATTGGCGGAAATCTCTTCCAGCAACTGAGCGGAATCCAGCATGACTGCCCAACCGTGGCGGCTGTACAGTATTTCAAAAAGACCGGATTGGATCCTGCCTTTGATCACCAAAAGCAACTGGTGCGCGAGCTCTACTATTTGAGCCTCAAAAAGAAAATGCTGGTTTCCAAGGCCCGGAAAGATATCGCGATGAGAGCCCGCATGCAATGCTGGCTGTATCTCCACGCACCGTTATCCATCGCCTTGCTGGCCGCGCTTTTCGTGCACATTTGGGCCATTTTCTTCTACTGGTAAGATGGGTCGGCCTGAACAGGCCGATTTGCAAAACGATACAAGCATTGGAAACCATGCAAACGAGCCACCACTCATGATCTCATGCCTGCTGATTCACGTTTTCCGCAACCAGGACGGTGCGCCTGTTTTCAACGAGAATCCCATTGTCGGCGAACAGTTACGGATTGGACGGGACTCTGCGTGCGAAATTCATTTGGCCGATCATCGGATCGGTCTGGTCTGCGCCACGGTGCAACGTACGGAAGATGGCAGACTGGACATCAACGCGGCAGAGAACCAGACCATTGGCATCAATGGGTCGTTTGCACACAACGCCATTCTCTCTCCGGGCACGCGGATTGAAATCGGCCCCTGTTTGCTTCTCGTGGAACCTGTAGCGGATGGGCATGACCTGGTTTTGTCGGTGGAAATGATTCAGTCGCTGACCGACCCGGATACGGCCCAGGCCGGTCAGGGGGCACCCCTCACATTGGCAGAATTGAAATGGAGCAAACGCAAACTGGGCTTCCAGTTGGCTGCCGGCATTCTGTTCCTGTTTTTTTTGTTGCCAGTTCTCCCAAGCATTTCAAATATTTCAGAATATTTCATCCCGTGGCTTCCCGGCAACCTGACCGCCTCCTGGAATCCCAGGCCGTTATCCGGAGGGCATGGTCTGTTTGGCGCGAAATGTTCGACCTGCCACAAACAGGCTTTTCAGGCGATTGCCAATGACACCTGCCTGGAATGTCATCAACAGGTTGTCATGCATCAGGCCGACAAAAAGCTGCCAACGAACCTGTTCAAGAACGTTCGCTGCACGGAGTGCCATCAGGATCACAAGGGAAAGACGGGACTTGTCTCGTCCGAAGCAGCCCAATGCGTGGGCTGTCATGGTGATATCGAGAACAGATATCCCCGGACATCCCTCCCCGACATACGTGATTTTGATACGGATCACCCGGAATTCCGCATCACCTTGCCATACAAAAACAGCCTTGTCCGCGTCAAGCGGGAGGAGATGCACAAATACAAGGCCGAACAGGGACTGAAAATGTCCCATAAAATTCACATGGACAAAAAGGGGGTCTCCAGCCCCCTGGGGAATATGGTCATGACATGTCAGGATTGTCATAAACCGGACGAGTCGGGACGACACTTCCTGCCCATGACCATGCAGGGAAGCTGTCAACAGTCCCGTTGTCACAAGATGTACTTTGAGGAACCTGTCGAAGGGAAAGTGCCGCACGGATCTGTCCGGGAACTGATGCATACCGCGCGCGATTTCCATCTCAAGTGGCTGACCGACCCGACAGGCAACAACAACAGCGCCTGCGAAAATGCCGAAGAGGCCGAGTCCTCTCCTGTGAGGCGGATTCTCGATTGCGCCAACCGTCTTGCAAAACAGAACCTCTCGACACTGTTCAAGAAAAACCTCAACTGCGACATGTGTCACGAGACCGAACAGACAGGAAACGCAGATCTTCCATGGAAGATCACCCCGCTGCGCATCCATCAAGACTGGCAGCCGGGTGCGATCTTCATGCACTCCAAACACAACACGCTCCCCTGCACAGAGTGTCACGACAAGTTGAATGCAAAGACAAGCTCAGAAATTGCCATGCCTGATCTGGAGAAGTGTCGCAAGTGCCACGTGGGCGACCATGTTGTCCCGGGAAAGATCAAAACCGGATGCGGCGACTGCCACAGGTTTCACGGGAAACCTGTCCAGGGAGTCTCCCGCTGACTGTTGAAAGTTGCAGATGAGACGCAACCCGGGGCAGACGCAAAATTCAGGGTCGCAGGGTGGTGAAGGCGATTCTGTGGATGCCCTGTTCCTGGGCCAGGGAGAGCAGTTGGGCGAGTTTCTCATAAGGGGTGGCCCCATCCCCGTCGATGCGCAGCAGCAATTCCGGATCGTGCCGGACCGCGGTCCGCAGCCGTTCGGCCAGGTGTTCCCCGGAGAGCGGTTCATCGTTGACGCGAATGACCCCATCGGCCTGAAGGATCACCGTCAGGGGGGGCTGGGAGAGGGTGGGATCCCCGGCGACCCGGGGAAGGTTGACCTTCAGGGAGTTGGCCATGACCGGAGCCAAAATGATGAAGATCACCAGCAATACCAGCATCACATCCACCAGCGGGGTAACGTTGATTTCGGCCAGGGGACGATCCTCGACCTCCGGATCAGGCATCCATCCGGCCATGGCTGCCTCCGGATTCCGGGGTCATGAGGCGCAGCAGATTGCCTTCCGCCAGGGTCATCACGCGGCGCAATCGACGGATGAGCATGTTGTATCCCACCGCCGCCGGAATGGCGGCAAAGAGTCCGGCGGCGGTGGCCACCAGGGCCTCGGCCACGGGACCGGCCACCAGATCCAGGGAGAGGGCGGCCCCATGCCCCAGACCCGCCAGGGCGTGCATGATTCCCCAGACCGTGCCCAGAAGACCAATGAAAGGGGTGGAAACCCCGATGGAAGCCAGAAAGGTCAAGCCGCTTTCCAACTCCACCCGTTGTTCCCGCACCGCCTGGGCCACCCGGGCCTGCCGGAGGGAATCGGACCCGGCCAGATGCGTATGGGTCGCATCCCCCAGCAGGGAGTTCTGATCACCGCGCTCCTGACCCGATTCCAAGGCGGTGCGCAGACGCCGTTCCCGGTTGAGCAGCCTCTGGAAGCGGCTCCACTTGTGCAGGATGATGGTCCAGCCCGCCAGGGAGAGGCCGATCAGGATCACGAAGATCCCTTTCACAACCCCATCGGCGTGTACCCACCAGGCCATCCAGGAGAGGGTTTCGTTCACGTTATTTCCTTATCCAAACCGATCA
Organism: Magnetococcales bacterium; assembly: GCA_015232245.1. Lineage (GTDB taxonomy): Bacteria > Pseudomonadota > Magnetococcia > Magnetococcales > Magnetaquicoccaceae > Magnetaquiglobus. The sequence goes on from JADGAB010000012.1 coordinate 9,224, forward strand.
ACGTTCGGACTGCAATGCAAAGCGGATGGGTACCGTCACCGTGGCGGCCACCGCCTGACCATTCCGGCGCGCCGGCAGAAAACGCCACCGGCTGACCGCCTCCAGGGCTGCCTGATCCAGCGCCTCGAACCCGGACCCTTGCTGCACCCGCAACCGCACCACCGCGCCTGCGGCGTTCAGCTCGACGCTCAAGAGCACACTTCCCGCCTGTCCCAGCCGCCGGGCGCTGCGGGGATAGTCGGGTTTCGGATTGGCGGCATAGGCGGCGGCCACATCCACAGGCCGATACTCCTCCACCACCGGCACCGGTACCGGTACCGAAGCCGCAACCGGCGGGGTCGGGAGGACAGCCACCGGCAGAGGTTGGGGTTCCGCCTCCCGGGGAGGCGCGGGTGACGGAGCGGAACGGAGCGACGCCTTGGGAATTTTCTTCACCCGGGGCGGATCCGGCGCCCTGGGGGGTGTCGGAGCGACCTCGGGCCGGGGTTCCGGCGCAGGCGCGGGGGGTGCCGGCGGGATCTCCACCGGCGGCGTCTCTGGCGGCGGGAGAGCATCGGAGACCACCGGAGGCGCGGGCGGCGACACGAAAGCCATTTCGAACACCACCGGAGTCCGTTCTCCCCGGGTTGGCCGGGGAGAGTGGACCCACAGCGCCCCGGCCAGCGCGCCATGAATCAACAGAGCAACCCCAAACGCCCCCCAGGCCCGCCTGCCGGACCATTCACGATCTCCATTCCAGTCGGACTCGCAAGGCATCTTCAAGGGATCGATCCGGCTCTTTTGCAGTGAACCATCCTGACAAACCAAAGCCAACGTAAAGGGATTCCCGTTCTTCTGTCAAGCGCCTGTCAACCCCCTTCAGAACGCCACGGTCAGGCCCAGATAGAAGGAGCGTCCCATGCCAGGCACCGGGGTGGCGCCCGTGGCGTCCCCCACCCAGTAAACCCCGCCGAGAGGGGCATTGTAGAACTGATCCAACAGATTATCCACTCCGGCATCCAGCCGCACCTGCGACCACTGATAGCCGGTGCGATAGTTCACCAGGCCGTAGCCTCCGGTTTTCAGCTCATCCCGGGTGGAGGAGACCCGCTCCTTGGGGGTGACGAACTGGAATTCCAGGCTGTTTTTCCATGCCTCCCGGGTGTGCTCCAGGGTCAGGGTGGTATTGAAGGGCATGAGGTGATAGAGGGCGTCATGGCTGTCCAGGTTCTCCCCGTGCACGTAACCCGCCTTGCCGGAGAGGCCAAAACTGCCGATATTGGTCAGGCTCCCCAGGGTGGCGCGACCGGAGAGGTCCAACCCGTAGAGCTGGGCGTCATGGTTGGCGTACTGGAGATTGACCAGTCCTGAGGTTTTGTTGGCATTGGCGGCGTTGCAGGCGGTGCTGTTGGTGGTATTGGCCGCCGAACAGCGATCCGCATCGATGAAATCCTGGACCCGGGTGAAATAGGGGGTGGCCTTGATCTCCCAGTTCTTGCGACCCGGATCATGCCAGGCGCCGGTGAGGCTCAAGGTGTGGGCCACTTCCGGTTCCAGGTTGATGTTGCCCGAATAGCCGTTGGCATCCCCCACCTGACTGTTCATGCGGGAGGACATGGCGCTTGAGTAGATCCACAGATAACGCTCATACAGATTGGGCGAGCGGGTCTTGCGGGCATACCCCCCCTCGTAGGCGCTGGCGGCATCCGGTTCGAAACGCAACAGGGCGGTCATGTCGAAATTGACATCCTGTTTGGCCCGATCCCGGGCGTTGAAGGCGGCGGCATCCCCGGCGTAGGAGGCCATGCCGGCGGCGGCAGGATTGGTGTTGTAACCCGCCACGTTGCCGGTATTCATCCACACGATGTCGTTGCGTCCCCCCAGCAGGGTGGACCAGCGGGCATCCCACCGGGCGTTCCATTCCAGGAAGGTTCCCAGGCGGCTGCGTTGTCCGTCGCGGATGTTCCAGAGCGTCCCCGGGGCCATGGAGCAGGTGGAGGTGGCGGGATTGCCGGTATTGCAGGCGCTGTTGGACTGGGACGAGGAGGCCGGCCACCAGTCATCCAGGGTGAAGCGGTTGAACTCGTTGCCGATCCGCACCGTATCCCGTTTGCTCAGATCGATTTCCGCCTTGATCAGATAGCCCAGATTGGTCCCGTCCGTATTCATGGGCATGATCATGTTGCGTCCCAGGGTCTTGTCCCCCCGGACATCCATCTGATGTTCGGTGTTCTGCCAGTGCAGTTGCGTATCCAGTTTGCCCCAGGCGAAGCGGGATTCGTGCCGGGCGTTGACGAACCGGGCGGTGTTGCCGACCATATCCATCTGGGCGTTGACGAAATCCTGATAGGGAATGTCCTGTCCGCCCACCTCCAGGGTCAACTGTTGATGCTCTCCCCGGGCGCCGATCTTGACCGCGTAGTTGTCCGACGAGAAGGCCGTAGACATAACCCGTCTGCCGTGACCGTCCTTGTAGTCCCGGGCCGTGGTGGTGGATGCCTGCACGCCGAGGCTCAATTTGTCCGAAGCGATGGTGGCGGCGAGATTGCCTCCCCAGTTGTCGCCGTTGGAGCGGTTGAAGGCGCTGAATTTCCCGGTGGTCAGGGTTTCGCCGCTGCCACTGGCGAAACGGGGATTGGCGGATTGCACGGTGATGGTGCCCGCGATGCTGTCGCCGCCGGCGCTGACCGGGGTGATGCCTCCCATCACATCCACCTTGTCCACATCCGAAGGATCGATGTAGGAGAGGGGAGGATTCATGTGATTGCCGCAGGCGGAGGGAACCTCCCGGCCATCCAGGTTGATCCGCACCCGGTCATCCGCCAGGCCGTGCAGCACCGGCAGGGTGGAGACCCCGCCCCCCCGGTAGAGGCTCACCCCCGGCTGATCCTGCAACAGCGTGGCCGCGTCACTGGTGGCCGCGCGCAGGGGAAGGATCTCTCCGCTCTCCTTGCCGGTGGCCTGCAACAACAACTGCTCCTCGATCCGGGGGGCGGTCACCACCACCTCTCCCATTCTGGCGCCGCTCTCCCCGGCGGCCACGGCCAATCCGGGCAGCAGACAACTTCCCAACAGCAGACAACGCATCCCTCTGGCCATGCACCCCTCCTTCGTTTTAAGTGGCGGAACGATTTATCCGCTCAATCCATACTGGAATAGCAAGGAAGGTGCCAACAAATATTATTATTTATTTCAATTAATTAAACAAAAAATCGCTTCCCATCCGTGTCATATCACACGCCGCACCCCGCTTTTCACACAGCAGGATGGCGCAAAAAAGAATTGCCACAAAAATAACAAAAGCGTATAATGCTAAAGGATTTGTCAAATTGCACCCTGAATGCCATTCGAGTGCCGACAAAAGACTGGCCAGTCTGTAATTTCGCTTCTCAATATTGAAAAATGAAGTCCTTGGCTGGAAAACATGATGTGAGCAAACAAAAACAGGGAAAGAACTGATGAACACTATCGAAGATGCCATCAATAAAAAAATTGGCGAAGTAAGAATTGACACGCTTGACATCAGCTTTGGAGAAGTCATCAGTCTACACTCACAAAATGAACTCATTATACAGCCAGAATATCAAAGATTATTCAGATGGTCAAACGACCAAAAATCAAGATTAATAGAATCAATTCTTCTTCAACTACCAATCCCTCAGGTGTTCGTAATCGAAAACGAGACCGGAGTGTATGAATTAATAGACGGATTACAACGAATCAGTTCTGTAATCAATTTTATTGACTACGAACAGATCAGTACGCTCGAAGAACCTCTATCACTTAGTGGATGCGATATAATTCCAGAACTGAACAACCAAACATTCAACAATCTTTCTTTGACATTAAAATTACGAATCAAAAGATCTACTGTAAGAATGGTTGTCATCAAAAAACAAAGCAATTCAATGCTAAAATACGAAATGTTCAAGAGGCTGAATACTGGAGGATCCTTACTTTCCGCACAAGAGGTAAGAAATTGTTCTGTCAGAATGTTTGGACCCGACGGAATTACTTTCTATGAATTCTTAATAAAATGCGCCAACAACCAAGACTACAAGACATGCACATCTTCAATATATCATGGAGATAAAGAACAAAAACTTGACGAAGAGCTCGTTCTACGCTTTTTTGCAGCAAAAAACAATCCAGACATGTTTAGAGAGAAAAGAAAGATCAAAGACTGGCTCGACAGCTATTTAGAGACCATCCTGACAAAGAAGACATCATTTAACTATAACAAAGAATATGAAGACTTCGAGAAAGTCTTTATGCACCTATCAAAAATATTAGGAGAATACGCTTTTGTGAGACACCGTAACAATATACCAATCGGTTCTCTGGCACCCGCCTATTTTGAGGCCATTGCTATTGGTACTTTCAAATCCCTTCCAATCTTGGAAGAAAAGTATGACAAAATCAGAGACGCCATTGTCAATGCCACAACAGGGCCTGATTTCAAGGAATCCATTGGCCCCGGATCAAACAAGATGTCGAGCCTTACAAGACGGATAGAACTTATTGCCGAAGCCATTCAAAATGTGTAACACAATGACCAATTGGCAAGATGAAATTGAAAACGATCTCAAATGGAGAGAGGAAGAATTAGCTGCCCTAAAAAAAATGCTATTTGATTCCGACAAAGACAGCATCAAAAATCAGGCGCTTCTCAGATCACTTGTTGTTTTGCTCTACGCCCACTTTGAAGGATATTGTAAATTTTTATGGGATCTCTATTTATCGGTAATAGAGAAAAGCAACACAAAAAGATCAAAACTTATCGACGAGGTAGCCATTTTATCCTTGTCAAGCACAATAAAAGATGTCAGAAATAAAAGTGAAGACGATATATACAATCTGTTAATCAATAATTCATCAAATCTCTTAAATAGTCCGGTTAAATTTGAGTCAAAACTGACAGCAGATTCAAATCTGAAGTCACATATCTACAAAGAAAATAACAGAAAAATCAATATCAAGACAGAAACAATTGATGAACACGAAAAAATAATCAACAACCTTGTTGGTAGAAGAAATGAAATTGCTCACGGAGAAAGAAATCCTATAAAGAATATAAACGACTACAAAAAATATGAGCATTCGGTACAGATCGTCATGCATGACTTGGCGGTAAAAATTCTAGATGCTATAGAGAAGAAAAAATTCATAAAAAATTAACAGACAAGATCTTCCTCTTCAGATTCATCCACAACCCAACCCGAATCCGCACGTTTCGCCAAACCAAAAAAGACCCATGTCCAATCAAACCGCGTTTCAGGAACTGCAACAGGCTGTAGCCCGCAAAATTCTTGGTCAGGAGAGGCTGGTCAACCGGTTGTTGATCGCCCTGCTGGCCGATGGTCATCTGCTGGTGGAGGGGGCTCCCGGACTGGCCAAGACCCGGGCGATCCGGACTCTGGCCGAACAGGTGGAAGGGGCCTTTCAACGGATTCAGTTCACGCCGGATCTGCTGCCCGCGGATCTGACCGGCACCGAGGTGTTCCGGCCCCAGGAGGGATCGTTCCGGTTTCAGGCCGGACCGCTCTTTCACAACCTGATTTTAGCCGACGAGATCAACCGCGCCCCGGCCAAGGTGCAGTCCGCGCTGCTGGAGGCCATGGGAGAGCGACAGATCACCGTGGGCGCGCAGACCTATCCGTTGCCGGAACTCTTTCTGGTGATGGCCACCCAGAATCCCATCGAGCATGAGGGAACCCATCCCCTGCCGGAGGCGCAACTGGATCGTTTTCTGATGCTGACCCGGATCGGCTATCCGGCTGCCAACGTGGAACGGGAGATTCTGCATCTGGTGCGGGAGGAGTCCCGACGCGCCGGAGGGAACGCCGCTCTGGCTCTGGTGAAGAAAATCCCCACGCCGGTGGTGATGGCGGCGCGGCGCGAGGTGTTGGATCTGCACATGGCCGAGGCGGTGGAAAATTATCTATTGCATCTGATTCTGGCCACCCGCACGCCGGAGCGCTACGACCCGGCACTGGCGGGGATCGTGCAGTACGGCGCCAGTCCCCGGGCGACCATCGCCCTGGACCGTTGCGCCCGTGCCCATGCCTGGCTGGAGGGACGCAACTACGTCACCCCGGACGACCTTCGCGCCCTGCTCCCCGAGGTGTTGCGCCATCGGTTGATTCTCACCTTCGAGGCCGAGGCCCGGGGGGAGACCCCGGACAGCTTCATCGAACAACTGCTCCACCGGGTGCCGGCGCCATGAGTTCCCTCCCGCTCCCCCCCACGGATCTGCCGACCCTGGGAGAACTGCTCGCCTTGCGGCATGCGGCCCGGGGGGTGTTGCCCGTGCCCCGTCGCGCCCGGGCCGCCATCGATGGGGGCTATCGCTCCCCGTTCAAGGGGCGGGGCATGGAGTTTGCCGAAACCCGCATCTATCAACCCGGCGACGAGATCCGCCACATGGAGTGGCGCATGACGGCGCGCACCGGCAAGCCCCACGTCAAGCTGTTCCGCGAGGAGCGGGAACGGGCGGTGCTGATATGGACCGATTTCCGACGTCCCATGTTTCACGCCACCCGGGGACGGTTCAAGGTGGCCCAGGCCGTGCTTGCCGCCACGCTGGCGGGCTGGAGCGCGGTGCTGCGGGGGGACCGGCTGGGGGGATTGATCTTCACGGAACATCGTCATCGGGAGCTGCGTCCGGCCCGGGGGGATCGGGCGGTACTGGAGATGATCCGGGAATTTCTCCAGTTCGAAGAGCTTCCGGCAACCGGATCGGCAGCGATCCGTCAGCCGTTGAGTCAGGCCTTGATGCGGCTGCGGCGTGTGGCGCTGCCGGGCAGTCTGATTCTCATGTTCAGCGATTTTCGCGGTCTGGAAACCGGCGACCATACCCATCTGGCCCAACTGGCCCGGCACAACGACCTGATGCTGTTTTTTCTCCACGATCCCCTGGAACGGGAGCTGCCCCCACCCGGTGGACGCTATCCGGTCCGGTCCGGAGATGAGGCCAGACCCCGTTTTCTCAACGTGGATGACCCGGTAATCCGTCAGGCTTACGCGGCCCGCTTCACGGCGCGTCTGGAGGCTTTGGGGGGGGTGTGCCGTTCCATCGGCGCCGGTTTTGTCTCCTGCTCCACGGAAAACGACGCCCTGGGCCTGTTGCGCGCCAATCTGCGTCTGACGGCTCCATGAACGCCCCCCCGCCCCTGCCCTTGCGGGAGATCCATCTGCCGGATCCGGTCTCCTGGTGGCCACCGGCCTGGGGATGGTGGGGGGTGCTGGCCCTGCTGGCGGCATTGCTTGCCATCGGATTTTTTTGGCATCACAGGAAACCGCGTCACTCCCTGCGCCAGACCGCCATGAACGAACTGGAGCGCATCATCACGCGCCATGGCGGCGACGCGCCTCCGGCTCCGGACCGACTGGCCGCGGAGCTCTCCGCCTTGTTGCGCCGGGTCGCTCTGCAGCGCCATCCCGCCCATCAGGTGGCCGGACTGAGCGGCGAGGCGTGGCTCAAGTTTCTCGATCAAGACATGGAGGCCCGTCCCTTTTCCCGGGGGGCGGGGCGGGTGCTGCTCACCGCCCCATACGAACCCGGATCGGCTGGCAACCTGGATGAACTGGTCGCGGTGTGCCGAAGGTGGCTTCAGGCCATTCCCTGAAAACCACGCGCACCCCATCTGCCCAAACTCCTTATCCCAACGGAGCCCAACCCATGAGCGAATGGCTGCATGCCACGGACCGTCAAGGCCGTTTTGTCAAGACCGAAGAACGGGTCGCCCTGCTGGCGGAAATTCGTGCCCACTCCCGGCGACACGGGGATGCCCCTTTGGCGGTTCCTGTGGTACACATCATTCTGTTGAACTCCGACGGATTGATCCATCTGGTGCAGCGGGGGGACAAACCGGAAAATCCTTTCATGTGGGACAAGGCGGTGGGAGGACATGTGGTGACCGGGGATACCTCCCTCTCCCGTGAAGCCTTCGACGCCAATGCCCGCAAGGAGATTCAGGAGGAGGTGGGCATCGAGGAGGTGTTGATCGCCAGGGACGGCATGGAGTATCAACGTATGTTGCGCTCCGGAGAGCACGATCTGACCACCCGCGGGATCATCCGTCTGATCGACTACGATCCCTGGCAGGGTTCCATATGCCGGGTGCGAGGCGGGGAGCCCTGGTTGAAGCGACACAATGTGGCGGTGTATGCCGGGGTGTTCGACGGTCCGTTCCGATTTGTGGACGGGGAGTCCGTGGCCCACCGGTTGATCAGCCGGGCCGCCCTGATGGACGAACTGCTGGCCACCCCCTGGAACTACGCCGACGGGGCCCGCATTTTCATGCAAAAGTACTATCATCTGCTGCGTTGACACCCTCTTGCAATCAAAACAAGGAGCCCCCGCCATGGCAATCAACGACCTGGGCCGCCGGATCGGCCAGTGGTTTCACAAGCACAAGGACGAGAATCCGTTTGCCTTCGGGGAGATCCATCTGATCACCGAGGAGGAGGAGGCGGACATACTGCTGATCATCGGCAAACCCGAGGAGGAGTGCCGGGACGCGGAGAGCCATGCCCGACAGTGGGAGGGCACTCTGTACGACGCGCCGGTGACCTGGATGTGGCAGCATCTGGCGGACGAAAGCGCGGACACCTGGTTGCGGGTCATCTACGACCGGGAGGCCGGCGCCATGAAAGGGCGGATGCTGTCGGCCCTGCTGGAGCTTTTCCAGATGATCGAAGAGAACGGTTTCGCCATCGATTGGGAGGCCGACGAAGAGGACGAGAAACCCTGGCGGGTGCGTCTGCACATCGACCGGGTGGAGGAGAAGAGTCATTTCGAGACCGATCGCTGGCGCGCCCTGCTGGCCAAACATCGGGAGGGTTGAGGCCGAAGGCGTTTTGTCCGAAGTCGGCCACCCTGTCATTCCCGTGCTGAATCAACGAGGTTCCCATGTCCTTTCTTGTCGAACTGTGGAGTTTCCTGAAGGTCAGAAAGAAATTCTGGATGCTGCCCATTCTGATCATCATGCTGCTGTTGGGAGGTCTGTTGGCGCTCTCCCAGGGATCGGTCCTGGCGCCATTCATCTACACCCTGTTTTAGACCGCGCCCATGCGGGGAGGTTGACTCTCCGACCCGGCGGCAATGGAAGACCCATGGCATGAAAAGGCGCGATTCAAGCCTGTGGCGCGCTCTCCCTGGCTTCCAGCACCTTGGCCACTGCCGTGATCACCTCCTCCAGACTCTCCGGGGTCCTATGGGTGAAAAAGGCCCCGCCGGGAGCGATGCGCAGATTCGGGCCTTCCTTGCAGCGCCCAAAACAGAACAGCGGTCGCACCGGCACCTCCATGCCCCGGGCGGCGAACTCCTGCTCCAGCAGCTGGATCAATTTCACCCCGCCGCCCCCGGCGCAAGATGGTGCGGTATCGAACCGATCCTTGACACAAACCACAACGCTCGTGTTCATCTTGATTCCTTTCACCGATGGTTTTCCAGATGGCGGGTCTGGTTGGCTTCATGCTATTCTAAAAACAGATCACCCGAATGCCAAGAGAAATCGGTTAACAATCGATCATTGAGAGGCTCTCCCCATGCGTCACGCCACCCAGTCACGGGGCTTCACCCTGGTGGAACTGCTGATCACCCTGGCGATCATCGCCCTGCTCAGCGCCGTGGCCCTGCCCAACTATCAGGAGTCGGTGCGCAAATCCCGCCGGGCGGACGCCCAGCAGTTGATGGTGGCCATCGCCAGTCGGGAGGAGATCTTTCTCCTGGACGCCATGAGCTACACCAACTCCTTCACCACCCTGAACTTCACCCACGACGGCTGGAGCTGCGCCAACACCACCTGCAGCAACAGCTTCTACAGCATCACCGTCACGCCCGGCGCGGGGAATCCCCCCTCCTTCACCATCACCGCCACCCCCAGCGCCACCCAGGCCAGCGACGGAACACTGACCCTGACCAACACCGGCGCCAAAACCCGCAACAACATCTCGGGCTGGTAAGGATGCCCGCCATGACCACGCACGGCGCATCCGGTGGCAAACGGGGCTTCACCCTGGTCGAAATGCTCATTTCCCTGGCGATCGTGGCCATTCTCGTCACCCTCGGACTCCCCTACATGCAGGATATGGTCCTCAACCAGCAGGTCAAGAACGCCATCTCCGATCTGCAGTTCAGCCTGCTGCACGCCCGCAGCGAAGCCATCAAACGCAACGCCAACGTCTCCGTCATCCCCACCGGCGGCAACTGGCAGAACGGCTGGACCGTCCAGTTCGGCGCCACGGTGCTCAAAACCCAGGACGCCTATGCCAAACTCACCATCACCGGTCAGGCCGGAAGCATCACCTATCAGCGCTCCGGACGCCTGACCGCCACGGCTGCCGACTTCAAGGTCCACGTCAATGGCAACATCAGGGTGGCCATGCGCTGTCTGGTCATCGGCGCCAACGGCACCCCCCATACCCAGATCGATACCGATGCCGATCCGACAAACGGCTGCACACTGTGAGGCAACCATTCATTTTTAGAATATGGTATATTTTTCTTGATGCATGAATATCCGTCGATGTATGCTTCCCCTCAAAGAGAGAATCCCAGAGACCAGCCCTTGGGCCATGCGCTCCACTGACGCGAACGGGGGCACCCGATGATTACCCGACGCAAGATCCGCTGTCACGGCTTTTCCCTGCTGGAGATCCTGATCACCCTGTTGATCACCTCCATCGGTCTGCTGGGTCTGGCCTCCCTGCTCTCCCGCATGCACGTGGCGGAGATGGAGGCCTATCAGCGCACCCAGGCGTTGATTCTGCTGGCGGACATCGCCGAACGGCTCAACGTCAACCGGGGCACCCTCTCCTGTTTCGCCTTCACCACCAACACCGCCAGCGGCACCCCCTACATCGGCGCGACCGGGACCGGCTGGTCCCTGCCCACGGGATGCGGCGCCAGCACCTCGATCTACAACACCCGGGCGGATGAGGCCATCAGCCAGTTGAACGACCGGCTGCAGGGAACAGCCGAGGTCAAGGCCGGGGCGGCTGCCGGTTCCGGCGGCATGATCGGCGCCCGGGCCTGCATCCGCTACGACGCCACCGATCTGCTGTCCGACAGCGTTGGCGCCACCATCAGCGGCACCGGCACCTACACCATCACCGTCACCTGGCAGGGGCTGGCGGCCACCGTGGCCCCTCCGACGGCCAGCGCCTGCGCCGTGGGACTGTATGGTTCCGAAGCCCAGCGTCGGGCCGTCTCCACCACCCTGCGTTTTGCCAATCTCACGTCCGCGCGGCTCGACCAGGAGTGGCCCCCATGGCTCTGATCCGGTCATCCGCGCCGGACCAGGGGGGCTTTTCCCTGGTGGAGGTGCTCATCGCCATGGCCATCGGACTGGTGATCCTGTTGGCGGTGATCACTCTGCTGGCCACCTCCACCCGTTCCCGGCAGGAGCTGGATCAATCCGGACAGATGGTGGAAAACGGTCAATTCGCCATTCAGACCCTTTACGAGGATCTGCGTCACGCCGGTTTCTTCGGCCAGTATTACGCCAACGGCCTGGCCACTCCCGGCGCGCTGCCGGACCCCTGCGTCACCAGCGACGCCACGGCGTTGCTGGCCGCTTTGGCCCTGCCGATCCAGGGGTATGCCTCCACCGCCCTGACCAGTCGGGCGGATGTTTCCGCCACCGGATGCGCGGCGGCGCTGTTGAGCAACGGCAATCTCAAGGCCGGTTCCGACATCCTGGTGTTGCGTCGCGCCGACACCGCCGTGACCACCGGCGCGCCCACCGCCGGAGAGGTCTATCTGCAGGCCAATGTCACCAGCGCGGCCATCCAGTATGGTTCTTCCACGGCCAACCTGCCCGTCACCACCGCGGACGGAGGAGCGGTTTCCCTGACCCAGAGAAACGGGGCGACCATCTCCCCGGCCAGCACCCGGAAACTGCATGTCCGGATATATTTCATCGCCCCCTGTTCATCCGGCAGTGGGGCTTCCGGGGTGTGCGCCACCGGGGATGACACGATTCCCACCCTCAAGCGTCTGGATCTCGGAGCCTCGGGGGGGCTGCCCGCCATGACCATCACTCCGCTGGCCGAAGGGATCGAATTCATGAAGATCCAGTACGGTCTCGACACCACGCCGAGCGCCACCGACTCCGCCACCGGCCTGAGCGGCGACGGCATTCCGGATCTCTGGAGCGGCACCCCCACTCTGGCCCAATGGAGCGGCGTGGTGGCGGTACAGGTGGATCTGCTGGCCCGGGCCATGACCACCAGCACCGGTCATGTGGACGACAAGAGCTATCTGCTGGGAACGCTGGCGATTCCGGCCCGTCAGGACAGCTACCGGCGACACGTCTTCTCCACCGAGGTGCGACCTGTCAATCTGGCCGGTCCCAGGAGCATGCAATGAAATCCATCCACACCTGTCGCGGCGCCGCGACCCTGCTGGCCAGCCTGTTCATCATGATCATCCTGACATTGCTGGTGCTCTCTTCCGCCAACATCAGCACGGTCAACTTCCGCATCGTGGCCAATCTGCAGACCAGTCGCACCATGGATTCGGGAACCCAGCAGGCCATGGAGAGCGTCCTCTCCCAGGCCGCCAACTTCAACGCGTCCACCGCCACCCATGCCTTTACCGTGGGCACGGACACCGGCAGCGTGGCCGCACCGGTCTGCATTCACTCCCATGTAGCCGAGGGAAGCAGCGCGGCCTGGAGCATGGCCCCCCGGGACAACACCTGGGAGTTGACCGCCACCATCGCCAACGCTGCCACCGGAGCCGCCACCACCATGCATCAGGCGGTCAAGATCCGTCAACTCTCCGGGGTCTGCTGCCCGGACTGCTGAACGAGTCACCAGCAAGGAGACAAAAATGAATATCATTATCGAAACCGAAGAGGCCACGCATCTGGCCCATCATCTGGTCCACCTGACCGGTGAACCCCTCTCCCAGGCCGTCATCGAAGCGCTGCGGGACCAGGTCCAGCGGATTCAGCAGGCCAATCGCATGACCGAGGATCTGTTGTCCATCGGTCGGGAGTGTGCGCAGCGTTTACAAGAACCCTGCCGATCCCTCGACCATGACACACTGCTCTATGACGAACAGGGGTTGCCGGCATGATCATCGATTCATCGGTGCTCATTGCCCTGTTGCGCAACGAACCGGAGGCTGCGCGTTTCGCCCACCTGCTGGCAAACCGCTCGGAGCCATGCCGGCTGTCGGTGGCCAATGATCTGGAACCCGCCATGGTCATCGACAGCAATGGAGATGCGGTTGCCAGCGCCCTGCTGGACGAGATGATCACGCGGGCCGCAATCACCATCGAAGCCGTCACACTTCGACAGGCGCAGATCGCCCGGTCCGCCTTCCGTCAGTTTGGCAAGGGTGGTGGTCACCCCGCCCGTCTCAACTTCGGGGACTGTTTTGCCTATGCCCTGACCAAGGAGACTGGAGAATGTCTTTTATTCAAAGGAAACGATTTCATTTATACCGATTTTCCCCCCTGTGCATAGAATTCAGGGAGTCACCCCCATGAATCCGCTGACTGTTCTGCTTCTGATCCTGACCCTCTGGCTGATCCCGTTCGGCTCTGCCCGGGCTGCTTTCGATCCGGTGAACGACGATACGGATCTGTTCCTGAGCAATCCAAACGTCACCTCGGACCGGCCCAATGTCTTGATCCTACTCGACAACACCGCCAACTGGAACCAGCCCTTCGTCAACGAGAAATCGGCTCTGGTCTCGGTGGTGGCCAACTTGAGCGAGCTGTACAACGTCGGCCTGATGATGTTCCCGGAGACCGGCAATCCCAACGACAACACCGACGGCGGCTACGTCCGCTTCGCCGTGCGCCAGATGACCTCCACCAACAAAACGGTTCTGGCGGCGATGGTCAACAGTCTGCACATTCTCAACGACAAGGGGAACAACGCCACCACCGGCCTGGCCATGTACGAGGCCTATCTCTATTTTTCCGGTTCCGCCTCCCGGGCCGGCTACGGCAAGATCAAAACCGACTTCGCCAACAACATCGCCAACAATCCGGCCTCGGCCAACAATCTGGGCAGTTACGCCCTGCCCGCCTCCCCGACCGCCGCCTCTCTCTACAACGCCCCCATTGCCAGCGGCTGCCAGAAGAACTTCATCATCTACATCAGCAACGGCCCGGCCAACGAAAACGCCAGCGCCAAACGGGTTTCGGAAAACAAACTGGCGGAGTTGACCCACAGCACCCCGCCGTCCGTCATCGCCATCTCCCCCTCCGGCCAGCAGGGCAACTGGGCGGACGAATGGGCCAGTTTCCTGGCCAACTCCGATGTCAACGCCCAGGTGGCCAATACCCAGTCCATCTATACCTATGTGGTGGAAGTGGATCCCATCGCCACGGGTCAGGGACCGGACATGACCGCGCTGCTCAAGAGCATGGCCAACAAGGGTCAGGGACGCTATTTCGCCGTCTCCAGCGGCAACGCGGGACAGGCGATCATCAATGCCATGAACGAGATCTTCCAGGAGATCCAGGCGGTCAACAGCGTCTTTGCCGCCACCACCCTGCCGGTGAGCGTCAATGTGCGCGGCACCAATCTCAATCAGGTCTACGTGGGCATGTTCCGACCGGATTCCAACAAACTGCCCCGTTGGTACGGCAATCTGAAGTGTTATCAACTCGGTTACGAGGCGGCCACCAACGATCTGTTTCTGGCGGATCGCAACGGGGTCAAGGCGGAAAACACCACCACCGGCTTTCTCACCCCGGACGCCGCCAGTTTCTGGACCCAGAGTTCCAATTTCTGGACCTTCCGCGACAGCTCGGTCAACGGCGCGGGAGGCTCCTCCGATCTGCCGGACGGAGACCTGGTGGAAAAAGGGGGCGTGGCGCAAATATTGCGCCTCGATCAGGCCGCCTCCCAGGCGGCCCGCGCCCTTTACACCTGCACCGGCGCCTGCGCCTCCGGATCTCTCCTGAGCGACTACCCCTTTGCCTCCGGCAACGCCGACATCACCTCCGCGGCCCTGCAACTGGATGTCCACACCGTCTCCACCCTCACCGGGGAGCGCTCCCAGACCCCGGCGGTCATCACCGACAGCCATCCGGTCACCTCCCTCTCCACCGCCGCCGGCGCCAGCAGCGTCACCAGCCTCGGCAACGGTTCGGTCACCAAAAGCATCTCGGCGCTGACCACCACCCAGACCTATGCCATCGGCAATCTGACCAACTCGCCGATCACCCAGACCATCGCCCTGATCACCCGACCCGCCAACGGCACCGCCGAAGCCACCCTCAACAATCACGGCCTCTCCACCGGCCAGTCCGTCACCATTGCCGCCCCCACCTGCAGCACCCGTTATGCCGGAACCTTCACCATCTCGGTGGTGGACGCCAACAAGTTCCGCTACACCATCTCCAACGGCTCGGCGGCCAACTGCACCGCCGCCACCGCCACCTCCACCAGCTCCCTGGTCACCGCCACCGTGACCGGCCACGGCTTTGCCACCGGTCAGACCGTCACCATCGCCGGAGTCACACCGACCGGCTTCAATGGCAGTTACGCCATCACGGTCAGCAACGCCAACACCTTCACCTTTTCCACCGTGGCCCCCCTGAGCGTGCCCACGGTCTTTGGCACCGCCTCCGGACTGACCGCCACCGCCACCGCCACGGTGGCCAATCACGGCTATGCCGCCGGCAATACCGTCACCATCGCCGGCGCCACCCCGACAGGCTACAATGGCAATGTCACCATTCTGGCCACCCCCACGGTCAACACCTTCACCTACGCCGCCTCCCCCATGACCAACGCCACCGGCACCCTCACAGTCACCAAGGGGAGCACCACCGTCACCGCCACCACCGCCGTCAACCATGGCTTTGCCACCGGCAATACCGTCACCATCCAGAACGCCTCCCCGACGGGTTACAACGGCTCCTTTGTCATCACCGTCACTTCGAGCACCTCTTTCACCTATACAACCACCACGGTCCTGGCTCCCCAGACCGGCACCGGTATCACCGCCTCCCAGGGGGTCTCCGCCCTCGCCACGGCGGTGGTCGCATCCCACGGTTTTGCCAACGGCGAAACCGTCACCATCGCCGGGGCCACGCCGAACGATTACAACGGCTCCTTCGTCATCACCCGGATCAATGCCGACTCCTTCAGCTACACCCTCGCCACCACTCCGGCGATCGCCTCGGGCACCATCACCGCCCGTCTGACCACCCCCACGGCCCAGGTCACCCTCACCGGTCACGGACTCTCCACCGGTCAATCCGTCACCATCCGGGGCGCCACGCCCGACACCTACAACGGCCTCTTCACCATCACGGCGATCGATACCGATCACTTCCGCTATCCACTCGCCTCCTCACCCCAGACCGCCGCCACCGGCACCCTGCAGGTGGTCACCCCCTCCACCACGGCCCAGGCCACCGCCATCTCCCACGGCTTTGTCAACAGCGCCTCGGTGACCATCTCCGGAGCCACACCCACAGCGTTCAATGGCACCTTCACCATCCTGCGCATCGACGACAACCATTTCTCCTACACCCTCCCCTCGGCCCAGGGGAGCGCCTCCGGCAACATCATCGCGGAACAGGCCGGCGTCGGCGCCACCACATCGGCCAGAGAGAGCCTCATCAACTGGGTGCGGGGCGAGGACAACTTCGGAGATGAAAACCAGAATGCCAGCGCCACGGATGTCCGCGCCTCGATCCACGCGGATGTGCTCCACTCCAAACCGGCGGTGATCAACTACAACCGTCTGGGCACGGACAACGATGTCATGGTCTTCTACGGGGCCAACGACGGCGTTTTTCGCGGCATCAAGGGGGGGTTCACCAGCGAATCGGGTCAGCCCGATCCGGGTCGCGAGATGTGGGGATTCATTCCGCCGGAATTCTTCGGCCAGTTGAAGCGGCTGCGCAACAACGATCCGATCTTGAGCAGTTCCAACAAGAAGCCCTATTTCGCCGACGGCTCCATCGGCTCCTACGTGTACGACGCCAACGGGGACGGCAAGCTGAAGTCCGCCGACGGGGACAAGGTGTATCTGTTCATCAGCATGCGCCGGGGAGGGCGGCTGATCTACGCCCTGGATGTCACCACCCCCGAAGCCCCCAGACTGCTCTGGAAGAAGGATCACACCTCCCCCGGTTTCCAGGAACTCGGTTACACCTGGTCCGAACCCAGGGTGATCACCCGCATCAACGCCAACGCGGGCAAGCCGGTCCTGATCTTTGGCGCCGGCTATGATCCCACGGTCGAGGACATCACTCCGGCCAGCATCGTCACCGGGGTGAGTTCGACCTCGGTCACCACCTCCAGCGCGGTCTACACCCGCAGCATGGGACGGAGCATCTTCGTGCTGGACGCCGCCACCGGGGAACCCCTCTGGCAGGCCGGACCGGGCCGGGATCCCGCCGATACCGGCACCCACCCCTACCGGACCGTGACCGGCATGCATTACGCCATTCCCAGCGACCTCACGGTCATCACCCACAACGGCGGCACCGTGCCGGATCGGGCCTACGTGGGGGACACCGGCGGCAATCTGTGGCGCGTCAACCTAAGCGACGCGGATCCGGCCAACTGGACCGTCACCCGTCTGGCCACCATCGCGGATATGACCCAGATTCCCGGGGGGTTGCGCAAGTTTCTCTATCCGCCGGATGTGGTCTACGCCTCCGGCTACGACGCGGTGCTCATCGGCAGCGGCGACCGGGAACACCCCCTGGATGTGAGTGTGACCAACCGGATGTACATGTTCAAGGATACCAGCACCGGCACCACTTCCACGGATGCGGACATCCGGGAAAACGCCCTGTACGACGCCACCAGCAACTGCATCCAGGATGGCACCGCCTGCGCCCAGGGGGAGACCTCCACCTCGGCCCAATCCTCCCTCGACGTGGCCAAAGGGTGGTATTTCCGGCTGCTGGAAGGGGAAAAGGTGGTCAGCAACGCCATCACCATCAACAATGTCACCTTTTTCAACACCCACCAGGCCGCCTCGGTGGCCTCCAACGCCTCCTGCGTCAGCAATCTCGGGGTAGCCCGGGCCTACCAGGTGATCTACACCAATGCCAGCGCCGTGACGGATCGCAACAAGGACAACAAGACCAGCGCCTCGGACCGCTACCAGATCCATCCCGGCGGCGGGTTTCTCCCCCCGCCCACGCCGGTGGTGGTCCAGATCGACGGCAAGACCCTCACCGGCGTGGTCTCCGGCGTGCGGGTGGATGAACCCCCGGGGGTCTCCTTCGGCACCCGCTATCGGCGCTTCTGGTTCAAGGAGATGGAGTGACAAGGGCACATGGGGAGTTGACCCGACGTTGATCCGTCCAATGAGTCATGCCAGAGTCCCCCGCAAAAAGTCGCCTCTAGGATGTCGTCAACCCGTGCGATGACAGGGTGACTGTGGTATGATTTTCTTATGAATCGTCAATGAATTCATAAGGATGAATACACAATGTTTCGACCGATGGACCGTCAGATCAGTATGGATGAGGCTCATTTTTGGATGCCGGAGGGGCATCGTGTGGAGTTGGAGCGGAGTTGGCCGCACATTTT
>JADGAB010000130.1 GCA_015232245.1 Magnetococcales bacterium
GGGCCCGGGGTGGTCTCGCCCAGGGCCAGTCCATCCACCATCTGGGCGCCGGTGAGCCAGCCAAAGGTCTCCACCCCGCCCTGATAGACATAAGGCAGCACCGCGTAGGCGCCGCCAAAAGTGACCAGCGCCGCCTTGGTGAAGAAGATCCCCATGTCATGGAGGGTCGGATTGACCAAAAGCAGCATCACCCCGCCCCAGGCGGCGAGAAAGGCGCAGCACATGATCACCAGTCGCATGGGCTTGAAGCGGACATGCTCCGGTTGGGGGGTGTCGTGATCGATGAGGGCCGGGCCATAGCCTGCGCCGTTGCTTCCGTGACCGCCGCCGCCTTTGAAGGATTCCGGGGAGATCCGTCCCCCCAGCGCGCCGAGGATGGCGGCGGTCAGGACGATGAATGGAAAGGGAATATGAAACAGGAAGATCCCCAGGAACGAGCCGATGGCCAGGCTCCAGAGAAGCGGATTCTTCAGGGTCCGGGAGCCGATGCGCCAGGCGGCGAAGATCACCACCGCCACCACCGCGGGCTTGATCCCGAAGAAGATCCCCTGAACCCAACGCACCTCGCCGAAGGCGATGTAGAGGTAGGTCAACCCGATCAGGATGGCCAGGGAGGGGAGAACGAACAGGGTGCCGGCCATGATGCCACCCCAGGTGCGGTGCAGCAGCCAGCCGATGTAGATGGTGAGTTGCTGGGCCTCGGGACCGGGCAGGAGCATGCAGAAGTTCAGGGCGTGAAGAAACCGGTCTTCGGAGATCCATCGGCGTTTTTCCACCAACTCCTGATGCATGACCGCAATCTGTCCGGCGGGTCCGCCGAAGCTGATGAAGCCGAGTTTCAACCAGTAACGGAACGCCTCCCAGAAGGATGGATGGGGTGGGCGGGACAACGGGGTGTCAGCCATCGGAGTGGTCCTTGTTGGAGTGGAAAAGATAATAATCGTCCAGCACCGGCAGGGTGGCGGCCAGCAGGGAGTGGTCATCGGTGCAGCGGCGACGCATCCCCTTGAGGAGCGCCTCGAAACCGCCCGCCTCCGGATTGATCCCTCCCACATCCAGCGCGTGGATCATGCGGCCCATGGCTACCAGAGCCGGATCCTGTTCCAGAGCGAATCCGGCCAGCAGGGTCTCGAAAGTGACCCTCTGGCGCACATGGGTGAACCGGGCCCCGTCGAAGTCAAACCCCACGGCATCCTCAGGCGGGGTTTGTCCGGATTGCAGCCACAAAAAACGGGCCGCGGGATCGATGTGTCGCTGAATGAGCCACGCGGAGGCGAGCCGGTCCACCCAGAGTCCGGCCCGGGTGACCCAGAGGCGTCCCTGGAACTGCTGCAGTTCCTGATGGGGAATGGGGGTGTCGTTTGCCTGGGGTTCCGTCGGATCCAGAATCCGGGCGGACCGGTTTTCCAAAAGGGTCAGGGTCTCCTGGAAAAGCTGCTGCCGGGTCTCATCCGGAAAGAAATCGCTGGCGATGATTTCCGCCAGGCGGCGTCGGAGAGTGCGCAGGGAGCGCTTCAGCGTCGTGGGATCGGTCCGTTCCGGGTCAGTCTGGTGGATCTCCTCCTCCAGGGCCAGGTAATCCGGCTGGCGGTCGAACAGTTGCCGGAACGCCTCTGTTTGGGGCGCGTCCCGGGGCAGGATTCCCACCACTTCCGCCACTCCGCCGGCGCTCTGGATGCCGCTGGCCACATCGCCGAGGCGCAGGTCGCGCTCCTCTCCGGCAGGGAGCAGATACACCCCGTCCCGCAACATCGCACCCCCCATGGATTTCAACGCCCGCCAGGCCCGCATACGCTCCGTGGCGTTGCGTGCCGGCAGACTGAAAAGCAGGGCCAGAAATGGGGCGGAGCTGAAAGACACTTGCGGGACTCCTTGCTGGAATGATCTGTAATAATTTCTACATCTTTGTAGAGATCATTGCAAGAAAATTGTTTGATCTGGACAAATATTATTTAAATCATATTTGTCCGCCTGGTGGGGGTGGATCGGGAGGGTTTGGCGGACCGGGAATTACGCCGGTGCACCAACCCGGGTGATCACCTGGGGATCTTCCGGGGTGGAGGGGCGGATTTCGATGACCTGGGCCGGTTCGCCGGAGTTTTTGAAAAAGCTTTCGGCGGCTGCCCGGGCGGACTCCCTGTCCGGGTAGCGACCAATCCAGATCAACTGCCAGGTGCGCCCATTGGCATCCCTGGTTTCGCACAGGTAGAGATCCAATCCCCGGGCGGAGAGCTGGACCAGTCTTTTTTCCGTCTCCATGGGATCCTGGAACGCGGCCACCTGGACGGCGAATCCTTCCCGTTGTTCCGGCGGGGGGACGGGGGGGACCCGGTTTTCGGGTGGGCCCATCTCGGGGGGCAGGGGCGGGGGTGGCGTGAAGGGCATGGACTCCTGCACCGTGGAGGTTCCTTTGCGCATCACCGGGGTGATGAAACCGGGTCGGGCCTCCTGCTGGGTGAACTGTTTGAGCAGAGCGCGGGCCTCCCGTTCGGTGTCCAGTCGGCCAATGGAGACCCGGTACCAGGTCCGGTCCTGGCTCTCCTTGATCTCTTGCAGGTAGAAATCATAGCCCTTTTCCTGCAACTGTCCGATCAGCTTGATGGCCGCCGGTTCATCCCGGAAGGCGCCGATCTGAATGGTGTATTGCAACAGATCCGGAGAGGGGGATTTGGAGGAGGGTTGCACCTCCTCGTTGGTCATGAGATGGACGAACTCATGCAGGGGAATGCGATCCATCTCGTTGAGTTCTTCCGGAGTGGTCCGGCGGTTTTCCGTGGGCACGCTGTTGGCTGCGGGAGTGGGATTCTGTTCCGCGGAGTGCTGGACCGTTTTGGCCAGGGCATCCAGGGCGGTGGAGACCTCCTTTTTGTCGGAATTGCCGGACTTGACGGCAGTGGCCTCCAGCGCAGCCCGGGCCTCGGCGGCGGAGCTTTTTTCGTCGGAGGCGCGGGCCTGGGTGGTTTCCGGCAGAGGGGTTTTCTGCACCGGACTGGCCGGAATGGCAGTGGAGGGAGCCTTGCCTGGCTCCTCCAGGAAAAGGGCCTCCACCAGACCGCTCATGGCCTCTTCCTGGGCCCGGGTGAGGGGGGCGTCCGGGGCGGTTGAGGGGGTGGGACTCTTTTGCGGCCTGTTGGCCGGAGGGGTGACGGGTTTTTGCGTCCCCTGGCCCGGAGGAGGGGGAGCAGCCGAGGCGGTTTTCCCGGAGGAGGGAAGGGTGGCCGGAATGACCGGATCAGGCTGAATCAGGGTCTCCTTGAGCAGTCCCATGGCCGCGAGCAGCCGGAAGGACTCCATCATGAACTGGAACTCCTCTTCCACCAGCAACCGCCTGGCTGCCTGGAGTTCGTGTTCGGCGTTCAGAAGGTCCAGCATGGTCTGACTGCCGAGCCGGTACTGCTCCTGATGGTCCCGATTGACCGCGGCTGTGGTCTCCACATGTTTTTCCAGACTGTGCAGCCGGGTGCGGGAGGCCAGCAGGGCGTTCCAGGAGCGGTTGACCTTCTCTTCGATCTGGTTGCGGGTCTCGGTCATTTTATCCAGAAAACGGGCCGCCTTGAAGGAGCTCTCTTTGAAGCGGGCGCCGTCCGCGCCACCCCGGAACAGATTGTACTTGAAGCGCAACATCGCCGAGGCTTCCTGGGTGTAGCTTTTGGTCCCTCCGGCGTTGGCCGAATCCGCCACCCCCATCTCCAGGCTGATCTTGGGCCACAAGGCGGCGGCATTGGCCTTGCTTTCCGCCCGGGTGGCGTCCAGGTCGGCCTTGGCCGCCAGCAGGGCCGGATGACGGTTCATGGCGGTTTCCATGGCGTCACCCCGGGAGGTGGGGAGCATTTTTTTGTCGATGAGCGGGGATGTCAACGCCCCGGGAGGGAAACCCACCAGGGAGGAAAAGCGGCTTTCCGCCGTGCGCAGCGCCCCCTCGGTGGCCGCCAGATCCGAGGCGATCAACGACAGACGACTCTCCGCCTGACGGGCGTCCATCTCCGCGGTGATGCCCAGCCTGATTGTCTGACGCGTCTTGATCAGCACATCCGTGTGAATGGTCATGGTTTCTTTGGCCAGTTCGATGAGGCGGCGCTGTTTCTGCACCTCGGCGAATGCCAGAGCCACATCCAGGGTGACGGTTTCGGCTGTGTCCAGATAGGAGTAATCCGCCCCCAGAACCTGGGCGCGGGCCTGCTCCACCTTGTGGACCGTGTTGAAACCGTCAAAAATCGGTTGATTAATGTTCATTCCTGTCTCACCGCGATTCATGGTGAGACCACCCCGATCGACAAAACGGGTGGTGGGGGAGTTGGTCCACTCCCGACCGGTGCCCATGCTGAAGTCGATGGTGGGGAGATAACCGGCAAAAGCCTGGCGGATTTTTTGGCGGGTCTCTTCCAGTTCCTGCCCGGCGGCCAGCAGCTTGGGATTGGAACGCAAAGCCTCGTTGACCGCATCGCCAAGGGTCAGGGCCCACACCGTGGCCGGTTGGGTCAAAGAGAGCAAACAGAGCAACGATGTGGTCAGAACTGCCCGTTTCACCGGTTGAGCACTCGCCTTGTTGGATGACGTGGTTGAGGTTCGGATAATGTATTTCGCAAATATTGTGCCTTGTGATTTGACATTCTCCCTTGAAATGCGGAATCTTGCAATTCATAAGTGGTATGGATGGTGCAAGAGTTGCAAAATCCTGCTGGAATGGGAGCAGAAAGGCCGACAGTTTGGAGTTTTCAGGGTATGGTCAAGGATACGTTCTTTTCCAAAGATGGGTGGCCGTCGCGTCTGACCCCGTTCTCCGTGGTCGCCGATTCCCTGTGGGATCTGATGGTGGTCTCCACCATGCTCAATCTTTTGGCGTTGGTCCTGCCTCTGACTCTGCTGCAGGTCTATGACCGCATTTTGCAAAACGAATCCGGCAGCACCCTGAGTCTGCTGCTGTTGGGGGTGAGCATCGCCCTGATCGTGGAGGCTGTGCTGAAAATGGGCCGTTCGTATATCGGCGCCTGGCTCGGCGCCCGCTTCGAACACAACGCCAGTGTCAGCGCCATGGAACGGCTGATGACCATCAACCTGGCGGACTTCGAACGGGCCGGTTCGGGCGTCCATCTGGAACGGTTGAACGCCTTGAATGTCATCAAGGATTTCTATTCCGGCAGCGCTGTGCTGGTGATCCTGGATCTGCCGTTCGTGCCGATCTTTCTGTTGATGATCTATCACCTGGCGGGTTATCTGGTGTTGATTCCGGTGGTTGTGTTCGTCATTTTCATGCTGTTCACCCTCTACATCGGCAAACTGCTGCATCACGGAGTGACGGAACGGGTGAAGGCGGATGACATCCGCATCAACTTCATCATCGAGGTGTTGAACGGCATTCACGCGGTCAAGTCCATGGCCATGGAGGCCATGATGCTGCGTCGCTACGAACGGCTCCAGGAGAGCTGCGCCCAGTCCGCTTTGCAGGTGGGCATGCAGAGCGCCGACGCCCAGAACATCGGCGCCTTCTTTGCCCAGTTGACCACCGTGGCGGTGGTCGCTTTTGGCAGCATCCAGGTGATCAGCCATGATCTGACCATCGGCGGTCTTTCCGCCTGCAGCATGCTGGCCGGACGCTCCATTCAGCCCCTGCAGCGCGCCGTGGCCATCTGGGCCAGGTTTCAGACCATCCGGGTGGCCAGAAAGCGCCTCAACGCCATCTTCGAACTCAAACCCGATGTCCCCCCGGACACTCCGCCCTTTCCCGAAGTGCATGGGAAACTGGTGATGGAAAATGTCAGTTTCGCCTATCCCGTGGAGCCGGGGGAATTCCGGGGCGGGGATAAGGCTCAAGCTCCCAAGGAAGTATTGGTCATCCGGGATGTCAATCTGGAGGTCAAACCCGGCGAGACCATCGCCATTCAGGGGGCCAGCGGCAAGACCACCCTGTTGTGGCTGATGATGGGGGCCATCCGTCCCACCCGGGGCCGGGTGCTGATCGACGATCACGATCTGGCCAAATACGATCCCTGTTCCCTTCACTCCCAGGTGGCCTACATGCCCCAGACCGGCATGCTGTTCAAGGGGACCATTCTGGAGAACATCCACATGTTCCGCCCCGAACGGGAAGGGGCGGCCATGGATGCCGCCAATCGGCTCCATCTGGAGGATTTCATCTCCAAACTTCCCAAGGGCTACGAAACCATCATCGACGACGGCGCGGACGAGACCATACCGCGCGGCATCAAGCAGCGCATCACCATTGCCCGGGCTTTGGTCTCCTCGCCCCGCATCGTGCTGTTCGATGAGGCCAACACCGCCATCGACTCCAGCGGCGATGAGAAACTCAAGAGCGTTCTGGAAGCCATGCACGGCAAGGTGACTCTGATCATGGTGACTCACCGACCATCCCTGGAGAAGCTGGCGGATCGGGTCTATGAACTCAAGGATGGCACCCTGACCTTGAAGCCGCCCAAGGCCCCCTTTGTTCCCCGACCCGCCGCGACCCCGGTCATGATGGATGCCAGGAGACATTGAGCGTGTCCGAGATCACCCATTCGTCCGACGAGGATCTGGAACTGGAGTCGGTGCGCCGCATGATCCGTCCCCGTCAGGCGGTCACCGGACTGCTGGCCGAGTTCTCCCGGTTGTCCGATTTCGGCGCATGCATGATTCCTCTGTTGATGTCTCTGGGCTATCGGGGGGACATGCGTCACATCGCCGAGGCGCTGCCCCATTTCGCCGAAACCCTGGATCTCACCGGCCTGCGCAACATGATGGCCAACCTGACCTATATCTCCCGTCCCGCCCGTCTGGATCCCCGGGAGATCGACCCGCGTCTGATGCCCTGTCTGTTCGTTCCGGATCACGCGCCCACCATGGTGCTTCTGAAACGCAAACTGGACAACTGGATCATTTTCAACGGTGGCAACAGCGAAGTCGAACGGTTGCCCCTGGCTGGAATCCACGGCACCGCCTATTTCTTCAGCGCCATGGACCTGGAGGAGCGGTCCGCCAGTCAAAAGCGCCTCGGCTGGTTCCGCATGGTGGCGGAACGGTTCCGGCAGCTGATCATTTACATTTTTCTGGTCACTTTCGCCATCACCCTGCTGCAGGTCGCCCCGCCGCTTTTTACCATGGCGGTCTACGACCGGGTGGTGGGCAGCCGCTCCATGGAGACTTTGAGCCATCTGCTGATCGGCATCGGCGTGGTGATGACCTTTGACTGGTTGCTGCGCAAGCTGCGCACCAAGATGCTCATGTATGTGGGATCCCGCATGGACAGCATCGTCAGCAATGCCATTTTCATGCGCATCCTCTCCCTGACCCCGAGCTTTACCGAACGGGCTCCCACCGGCGCCCAGGTGGCCCGCATCAAGGACTTTGACTCGGTGCGGGAGTTCTTCACCGGTCCTTTGATGATGGTCTTTTTTGAACTTCCTTTCACGGTGGTTTTCTTTGCCGTGATCGCCATTCTGGGGGGGCCGCTCGCTTTCATTCCCATGGTGACCATGGTGCTGTTCGTGGCGCTCTGGGCGGTGATGATGCCCATGGTGGCCCGGGAAGAGTCCCGCTCCCGCCGGGCCAGCAGCAAGAAACAGGAGTTCGTGGTGGAAGCCCTGGGCCGCATGCGCGCCTTGAAATACAGCGGCATGGAGTCCATCTGGCTGGAGCGGTTTCGTCAGTTGTCGGCCCAGGCCTCCATGGCCAACTTCCGCACCGCCCTGATCAATGCCGCGGTCAGCTCCATGGCCACGGTGCTGATTGTCGGCTCCGGGGTGGGGGTGATCGGCATCGGGGTGCTGCGGGTCATGGATGGGTCGATGACCACCGGCGGTCTGGTGGCCTCCATGGTGCTGGTGTGGCGGGTGCTGGCCCCGATCCAGAGTGCCTTCATCGCCATGACCCGTCTGGAACAGGTCCGTTCCAGCGTCGCCCAGATCAACGGTCTGATGAATGTCACCCCGGAGCGGGAAGAGTATACCGCCATCGAGCCCATCAAGAGCTTCAGGGGGCAGATCTCTTTTGTCCGGGTGAGCATCCGTTATGTCCCTGAGGCGGAACCGGCCCTGATGGGGGTGAGCTTCGAGGTGGAACCCGGCCAAGTGGTGGCGGTGATCGGTCCCAACGGATCGGGGAAGTCCACCATCGTCAAACTGATCGCCGGACTCTACACCCCGCAGGCCGGCAGCATCCGCATCGACGGCCTGGACATCCGTCAGATGAACGTCATCGAACTGCGCCACGCCGTGGCGTATGTGCCTCAGGCGTGCAGTCTGTTCTACGGCACCATTTCCCAGAATCTCCGGCTGGCCCATGCCACCGCCTCGGATGAGGATATCGAGGATGCCTGTCGCAAGGCCACGGTCTATGACGAAATCATGGCGCTGCCGAAAAAATTCTGGACCCGGGTCGGCGATCAGAAATCCGCCCAGTTGCCTTCGAGCATGGTGCAGAAACTCTCCCTGGCCCGGGCCTATCTGAAGCCCTCCAAGATCATGCTCTTCGATGAACCGGCCAACAGCCTCGGCTGGGAGGATGACCAGGCCTTCATCCGCGTGGTCCAGGAGTTGCGTGGCAAACGGACCATTTTCATCGTCACCCATCGGCCAAGCCATATCCGGCTGGCCGATCAGGTGCTCTTTTTCGATCAGGGTTATCTGCGTCTTTCCGGCAAGCCGGACGAGGTGCTGCGACAAATTCCAGGAGGTTTCGTATGACCGCTCCGGATTCCAGGGAGAACACCCCGAACCCATCCGGGGGGAGTACGGTTCAGACCCCCAAGGGGATGGTGTTTTCCATTGGCCGGGCGCCGGCCAAAAAGGAGACTCCGGCCCCGGCCCCGACTCCGGCCCCAGCCAAACCGGCAGCTTCCCTGGGCGAGAAATCCTCTGGAAAGAGTCCCCTGGATCCCCCACGTCGGGTGGGA
>JADGAB010000131.1 GCA_015232245.1 Magnetococcales bacterium
GCCATCGCTGGTATCAACCGTGCCGCCCTCTCCCGTGATGAAAGATTTGGCCTGACTGCTCACCATATTGCTGGCCAACACAAACCCAACCGACAAACCAGAGGATTTATTGGATGCCGCCGGGTTGGCAGCATCGGGGGTCACGGTTGGGGCAGGGGTCGTGCCGTCTGTCGCCGGATCTGCCGCAGGGGCCTCTTCTGGCGAAGCCATGGTCGAACTGGTCTCGTTGGAGATCTTCGACAGGATATAGGCCTCGGAACGACCGGAAACCAGAATGGCACCAGCCACCTCCATGTTGGAGTCCTTGACATACGCCATCACGGTCGATGGCTGCTCTTCTGCCAAACGGGAGCCCACCAAGGCATCAACGGTGGCAAACAAAATGTTGGTCGGCTTCCAGCCCACCGTATTGAAGGCCAGAGTCACCCCGATGGACTTCCCGTCCGAAGTCATGGAACTGTTGTTTTCTGCCACAATGTGACCGGAATTGACGCCATCAACCGTGAGATCCCCCTCGGTTGTGGTGACATCGCTGTCCAGGATACAGGCATTGGCGCTGTTGAGCATCAGGTTGGTGGCAATGACACCACCAGCGGCCAGGCCTGGCCCATCTCCGCCGGTGGCCTCTGCCGTGGCATCGGCCAGGGCGCGGATCACCGCCTCCTCGGCTACGTTGATCGTAACCGAACCGGCGGTCAGAAGGGTGTTTTGAACATAGGCGTTGGCTGTGGCCCGCAAATCATTGCGGACAATGATGCCACCCACGGCGAGGGATTTGGATGGAGAAGGCTCGACAGCCCCCGGCGTGGTTGCTGTCCCGGTACCGGGCTGTTGTGTGGGTTCGGGTGTGGGTTCGGGTGTGGGTACCGGATCGGTTCCTGTGCCTGGATCGGTTCCTGTTCCTGGATCGGTTCCTGTTCCTGGATCGGTTCCTGTGCCTGGATCGGTTCCTGTGCCTGGATCGGTTCCTGTGCCTGGATCGGCGGCAGGTGCCGGAATCAAGAGAGTGCGCACGCTGTCGAAGGAGTGCCTTCCCACATCCCCTGTAAAACGCATCTTCCAGTAGTCCGAATCATCGGCTCCGGTGTCCAGCGAAATCTTGACCTCCAGCCCCATATCTTCCAAAGTGCTGCCATCATCGCCGATTGCACCATCCTGGATGGCCTGGGCCAGTTCGGCTGCCGTCATATTGACCGCCAGACCACTGACCAGATAGTGTACCTGATCGATGGTGATCTGCATGTCAAACGTATCGGCGCCTTCGGGATCATTGAGCTTGATGGCATAACTCGGTGAGGTGGCCGCCTCGCCGGTTTCCACCGTGCGTACTCGAACCCGCAGACCTTCCGCCACATCCTCGCCAGCCAGACGCCCCAATGCCCGTGTGCCCCAGGTATCTCCGCCAAACATCACCAGATAACTGCCGGGAGCCGACTCGGCCACCACGGTGGCGGCGTTCGCATCTTTGAGTGCGATTTGCAGTGCCTTTTCGATCAATCTGGCCTGATCCTCGGCAGTGGCCCCTGTCGTCCCATCCTTGACGGTTTCCGACCGGACGATCAAATCACGGTGGGCATTGCCAAGCACGCTCGCGCTGACCTGTCCCATGTCGGTTGCGGCCAACTTACCCACAAACTCGATGTCAAACACCGTGCCGCCGGCGGCGAACGACAATGATTGCTCCGAAGCCGAATCGTCCTGGTTGAAGGTCACAGTGACATTGCCTTCGCCAAACCACTCAACCAGCGCCGTTTGGATGGTAACGGCGTCATTGGCACCGTCGCCCGTCAATACCAGATCGACCGCGTGCTCCACTTGATCATCCGAACTTGCTGCGGTGCTGGTCGCCGTCTCCTCTGCCACCGGGGGGAGATACTTCAGAATAAACAGGGTGCCGGCACTCTCTCCCGCAGCATCCGTTCCACTCACCGTTGTCGGTTTTTGGATAAAGATCAATCGCTGGGTTTCATTGAACGCAACGTCAAGTTGCAATAATTCGATGGCATCGGTGGTGAATTCCTCTCCTGTTTCAGGGTCCGCCATCTTCAGCGCAAAGCCGGGAGGCTCATCGGCGGTATAATCGATGTCTGTGGCACCCTGGTTGAGCAGCAGACGCTGGATGGCCGATTGACCCGCCCCGCCGGTTTCAATCTTCTTGACGATATGGCCACCGAAATCGGCCTCTTCCTGGCCCGTGCCTCCGGTATCGGTTTCCCCCGGCGGGGTCTCTGTGGTCTGGCTGTCAGAGGTATCAGCACCTGCAGTCACGCCCGACAGACCAAAACTTCCCAGGTCAAAGGTCAAGCCATCCACCACGAGGGGTTCGGCATCCTCGCCCAGCAGGAAAAAGTCCAGCACCTCGGCAGAGGAGTCAGGAAACAGATCGGCAATTTTCAAGGAAGTGTAGCCGTCCCCGGCCTCAATAAAGCTCGGCAGAGTATCCCCCAGTGAGGCAATCACCGATGAAACAGGCAACTCGAGGGTGAAGGGATGGCCGATCACACTTGCGGAAATGGAGGGATCCTGAAGTTGGATCTCGGACGGGATGAAGCGCAGCAATTGCTTGAACTGGGTGATCAACTGGGCAGATACATCCGCACCGGGGGCCGTGAGGGCGGGCAGATCGATGACAATGGGCGTGCCGCCGATTGGATCACCAAAAACCAGACCCCCCAGATCGACCACCTGCGGGTCAAGAGCGCTGTCCACATAACGGTCAAAGTCGGCGGGGGTGTCCATGGTGATGCGGGCAAACTTCAACTCGACAGACTTGCCGAGAAAATTGAAAGTCGCCGTCGGAGCCTCGAAGGTGAACTGACTGGGCATGAAATCCACCGCGTCAATCACTGGAACAGCCTCTTCTCCGCCTTGAGGGGCAGCACCGCAAGCGGCTTCGCCAGGCGCCAGTTCCACCTGCACCGGACGCAGAAAGACGTCCGTGACCAGTTCGGGCAGGACAGGGGAAAAGCCGTCGCCGCTGATCAGCGCCTGCAGATTGACGATATCCAGCAACGTCGTGTCGGGCCAACCAAATCCGGCCTTCACCCCCCATTCATACTCCTGACCACTGTACAGAATGTCGCCAAGTATTTTCTCATATTCAAAATAGGGCAATTCAGGATCGGGCAACTCCAATTCGATGCCAAGGACCGGAGAGTCGAAACTGTCTCCCGCACCGGGAATCAGACTCAGTACATCATCCAGTTTCCCCATGACGCTCGAAGGCAAAGAGAGTTTGATGCCCGTCGGCAGGAGTTCGAGCCCCCCTGCGGAAGACTCGGCTTCCCCCTTGAGAAAATCCAGAACCGTCAGGTCTTTCCATCCGGCTGTCACCTTCAGGCCGATATCAAAACTCTGGGTGCCAACCGGAATGCTGGCGATGTTGAATTCTTTTTCCAGATAGGGCATCTCGGTGCCGAGAAGTCCCATGAACTTGTTGACCATGTCCAGAGAGGGCGGCAGGGGTATCAACTCATACCAGTATCCGGTGTCGGTATAGTCGGTCTCGCTCAGATCGAGTTCCACCGTCTCACCCCCCATGTAACGGTAGATGCGACCCCCCTCACCCCCGGCTTCATGGTCGTCTGCCACCAGCACCTGGTCGCCGAAATTGACCTCCTGCAGGCCGTCGCCACTGCGCAGATCGACCGTGAAATACTCCCCGTCGCCCGCTTCCGGCGCGCTTGCAATGGCCGAAACCGTAACTCCGGAGACAATATTGGGCGCGTCGCTGGCCGACACCAGCATGTCACCGGCCACATTGACAACCTTGTCCTTGTCGGCAGTTCCATCCGGAAAACGGACAAAGGCATCGACCGCCGTGCTCATGGCATTGGATGCCAGCACCACGCTGGCGGCAGAACTGCCAGCAGCAGCCGTGGTCGCATTGCTGGTGGTGGCGCCAATGGTCGCGATCTGAGCCGATTGCACGCTCAGGTCTCCACCCAGATCGAGGGTCGTGTTGTAAACCTTGGCCAAGGCTTCGGCAGGCTGTTCCGTGCCCAGATCGCAGCCAACAAGGGCGCCAATGGTGCTTTTCAGCAAATTGGTGGCCTGCCAGCCAATGGAGTTGAAAGCCAGTGTCACACCCACCGCCGTCCCCCCCGATTCCATGGTGGCGGTATTTTCGGCTTCGATACCCGATTCGTTGGTCGCCTCGACTGCAAGACCGCCACCGGCCACAATGGCGCTGTTGGTCACGGTGGCCCGACCGGAACTGAGCACCAGGTTGTTGGCAATCAGGCCATTGACCGCAATCGGCGTGGCCGTGGCAGCCTCGGTTGTCTCCGCTTCGCTCGCGGTGGCCGACTCCTCTTCCGGTGTCGGGGTCGTGTCCGTCGCAGAGACGGCGCCAGGACCCGTGGGCGCAGCGTCCGTGCCAGCATCCGTGCCAGTATCCGTGCCAGTGTCCGTGCCAGCATCCGGTGTTTGTGAGACACCCTCCACCGGATCTTCGGCGGCGGCAGCCTCTTCTTCGGAGAGGGAGACGGTCATGCCGGAGACGTTGGCATTGATTCGTGCAAGCTCCAACGCGGTCACAACAATGTCACCACCCAGGTCGAGGTTCACCCGGTCCAGTCCGGACTGGACCGAGGTGCGCACATCATTTCGCGAGGCAACTCCCCCAACGGCGGCCCCGCCACCACTGGTAGCCTCAAGACTGACGGTGGAATCAATCTGCGCCGCGTCGGTAGCGGTGATGGTCAGGTTGCCACCGATCAGCAGGTCCAGACGCGACGGTTCATTGGTGACGTTCAGCAGGGCCGCATCAACCGGATTCGACTCAACGGGGCTGAGCCAGGCCAAGCTGCGGGAGTTGATCTTGTTTTGACCCAGGATGAAACTTACCGCCGCCGAACTGCCCGAAGACTCGGTGCTGTTGGTCACGGTCGCCTCGATCCGGGAGCCGGTCTGGGCGCCGGGCTCTTCGTCCAGTGCGCCGGCCAAAATCTCGACGTCCCCCGTCACAATGAAACTGGTACTGACCAGCCGGGCACTCACTTCCGCCGGCTGTTCCACCCCGATGTCGGTTCCCAGCAAGGCGTCAAGGGAACTGAACAGGATATTCTGGGCTTTCCAGCCAATCGTGTTGAAGGCCAGGACAACGCCGACGGCTGTGCCACCGGAAGACATGGTGGCCGAATTGTCGGCGGTGATGGTGGAGACATTATCGCCCAATACCTTCAAGTTGCCTTCGATGAACAGATCGCTGTCGGAGAGGGTAGCCGTGGCCTGGCTGAGCACCAGATTGTTGGCAATGAGAGCGTTGACCGCCAGACCCAGGTCCGCACTTCCCTCCGCTGCCGGACCGGATGTGGTCTCCCCCGACAGACAGGCTTCAATGGATGCGCGCGTCAGAGCCGATACCTGCACGTCGCCGCCAGAGGCAAGTTGGATTTGATGCACCAGGGATGTCACCTGACTGCGTACATCATTGCGGACCACCAGACCACCCACCGCCACGCCGCCGCTGCTCCCCGTCACCATGCTGACATCGGCATCGATACTGGCCGCATCTTCTGCTGTGACGGACATGCCTGAACCGGTCGAAATGACAAGAGGATCAGCACTCCCCACATCCGGTTGAACGAGCGCATTGACCTTGGTGCTGAGCATGTTGCTGGCCAGTACGAAACCGGCACCCGCACTGGCCCCGGTGGAACTGGTATTGTTCAGGATGCCCGCATCAATCAGCGACTCGTTGCTGGCCGCCACCGTCATGGTGCCACCCACGTCAAAACTGCCGCCAGTCACCAGGACACTGGCGGTCGCTGGTTCCTCCTTGCCTATGCTGGTGCCGAGCAGGGCATCCACGGCGGCATAGAGGAGGTTTTGCGCCTTCCAGCCGATGGTGTTGAAAGCCAGGGTCACCCCCACGGCGGTGCCGCTGCTTTCCGTTGTCGCGCTGTTTTCCGCTTCAATGGCGGAAGAGTCATCGGCGGTCAGCGTAAAATCGCCGCCTGTGGTAATGTCGCTGTCGATAACCCAGGAGCGGGTATTGGATAAAATCAGGTTGCTGGCGATCAGTCCGTTGACCGCTATCGCAGTGCCGCCAGAGCCCGTACCCGTATCCGTGCCGGTGCCCGTATCCGTGCCGGTGCCCGTATCCGTGCCGGTGCCGGTATCCGTGCCGGTGCCCGTATCCGTGCCTGGATCCGCACCAGGATCTGAACCAGCTCCGGACGGCTCGCTTTTGGCAATCACTTCGCCGCTTAAGTTGGCCGCAATCAGTGTGGTTGAGTTGGCGGCGACCTCGACATCTTCCCCTGTATTCAGTTTGACATCCAGCAGATAGGCCTCAACCTGGTTGCGCACGTCATTGCGTGCCACCAGGAGACCCGCGGCCACGCTGGTCCCACCCTGACTGGACGAACTGGCGACAATGGTGATCTCGGATGTAATGCTTGCATCGTCCGTGGCACGCACCGTGAGGGTGCCCTGCAAAGCAAAGTCGGGATCGAGGGTATCTCCAGCCGGATCATTGCCGACCGGGACATCCTTCTCCCGACCTTTGGCATAAGCGCGGGTTTCAGACCGTATGCGATTGCTGGCCAGCACCGCAGAAGCCCCGACCGAAAGAGTTGAAGTGCTGATTGCCACCGCACTCATCTCGTTGCTGATGATCGAAGAGATATCCATCGCATCATCGGCAGTCACCGAAAGGTTGCCGTCTGCCGAGACAGTGGAATCACTCAACTCGGCCAGAGTCTGGTAGGCCGCGCCCGTAAAACCAAGATCGGTACCGAGCAGACTGTTCACGCCGGCTGTGATCGGATTGCCCATCTTCCAACCAATGGCATTGAAGGCCAGAGAGATGCCCGCAGCCGAACCGGCCCCGCCGGATTCAGGAGAACCGGCAGAATCCAAGGCACTGACGGTCGAGCTGTTGCGCGCACTCACCGTCACCCCGCCACCGACCACCGACACGGTTGAATCGACCATCGAAGCCGTCGTGCCGCCGTTCAATTGATTCCAGGCAAGTGTACCACCCAGACGCAAGGAGGGAGGCGTTGCGGTGGCCTCCGTGGTCACGGTCATGGCCTGGGCTTCGACGCTCAATTCGGCCTGGCTCACTGCAATAACGCTGACCTCACCGGCAAAAATGGTCGAGTTGCGGGTGATGGCCTGTACCGTGCGGTCAATGCTGTTGACGGCTGACAAGACGCTGAGTTGCACGCCGCTGAGCAGGGCGGAGTCGGCGACAAATTCACCGCTGGCGGTGGTAAAACGGGACTGGTCCTTGGCAACCAGTTGCACCACACCCGTCGTCTGCACGATGGCATCGCTCAACAAGGCCGAGACGAAACCGGTGGAGGATTGCTTGGCTATCTTGGCGCTGGCGTCGTGGCTTGCCTGGTTGATGGCATAGACCTGCAAGGCGGACCCGGCCAGATTGGCATGGTCCACCAGGGACAAAACCCGGTCTTTGAGGGTGGTGGTCTGCACGCCAATCAAGGACGAGTTGACCGCACCCGTCACCCCTCCCGAGGAAGAGTCGGCAATGGCCGCACTGACCTGAATCTGGTCGGTCTTGATCGCCAGATGGGCGTCATCCTCACCCGCGTTGACGGTCGTTGTCTTCGGGTTGATGGCGTTATTGTCACCCAGCAAGGCCAGGGCATTGCGCTCCAGGTTCAAGGTGCCGATACCCAGGTCCAGCCCCGCAGTCAACGCTGTGACCAGGCTGTCGGCGGTATTCAGCGTACTGGAAATCCGGCTGCGATCCACGGCCTCAATCAGCAGTGCCATCTTGGGGGTTGAGCCAGCCGCCGCCAGATTAAGGGTGGCGCCGGGGGCAACGGAGGCACGGGTGTTCTGGGTGACATCCACCGACACCGTGCCCATGCCGCCCTGACTGTTGATCAGGATGTCATTGCCGGTACTGGCCAACAGTTTGACACTGTTGGCCTTGATATCCGCAAACTGACCGATTTCGGCCACAGCACTGCTGGTCAGATCCAGATCCACCGAACCTTCGACCCCGTTACGCCGGATCTGGGTATCCAGAGCCACTTGCGCATCCAGGATCAATTGGCCACCGATGCGCGCCGAGCCATAAAAACCAACCAACCCGTCAACCTCCAGGGACATGCCTGCGTCACCCTTGGACGACACGCTGGAATATCCCTTGAATACCGCGTCCCCTTGGGTTGTGAGGGTGAAACCGGCATCCAGCTTGATCGATTCGGCCTCGATCACCAGATCGGCGTTGCCCAGATTGAGGTTTTCGATCAAAACCTTGTCCACCCCACTGCCACCACGCAAACCGACCAGTTCCGTTGGCACGGTAAAGAGCAAATCCATGATGTTATCGCCACTGACCCGCAGCATGCCCTCTTCGGGTTGGGTGAGCGTGACGTTGTTTGCATTGGCTCCCAGGTCAAGCACGAGACTGCCAAGACTCTTGGAGAGCTTCATAAGATCGGCGTTTACGGGAGTCAGCCCACTATTCTGGGAAGCCCCTTTGGTCAGGTCGATCACCGTCGCCTTGTTGGTAATGATCAAGCTGTCCAGGTTGAAGCTTTGGTCCCCGGCCTGAATCTGCAGCAGATCAAAAGGCACATTCTCAGAGGTCAAAGGCTGATCCTGTGAGGTTTTAAGCTGCAGCAATGGGTCTGCCGACATCAGGATCCGATCTTCCAGACGCTCCAGTTGAACCCGTGTCTTTTTCAGGGCAAAGCGACGGTCAGAAGAACGCTTGATTAATTTTTTTCCCATTTCGCTTAGTCCCAAAGTGAAAGTGCTTGTCGGGCATCGGCCCGTGAGGCTTCACAGTACAATGTCACAAAAGGTTCTCTCCGTCCGTCGACACCGACCTGAATCCAGCCCAGGAGGCGTTGCCCTATGCGCCTAATGCAGTA
>JADGAB010000132.1 GCA_015232245.1 Magnetococcales bacterium
CCCTGCCGGATGCCGCGGCGGTCTTTGCCGCCGCCTGCGACCGCACCGGCATCATCCAGGCTCATGACTTCCAGAGCTGGCTGGATGCCCTGCTGGCCTTGACCTACACCCCGATTCCCAAAGGGGAACGGGTGGCGGTGATCACCAACGGCAGCGGTCCCGGCCTTCTGACCGCCGATCTGCTGGCCCGGCAAGGTTTTCAATCGGTGGGGCTTGCGCCGTCTCTGGCCGGACAGATCAAATCCCAACTGCCGGATTGCGCCAATCTGCGGGGTCCGCTGGATCTGTGCGGGGTGGCCCAGCCCCGTCATTTTCTCGCCACCCTGGAGGCGGTGGAGCAGGACGAGACGATCGACAGCGTGCTTGCGGTGATCACCCCGCAGCCCCTGACCCGACCGGTGGCCATTGTCCGCGCCATGCTTGCGGAAGGTACGCGCAAAAAGCCGCTCATCACCGTGTTGATGGGAGGCGCCCGGGTTCGTCCGGGCCGGGAGGAGCTGGATGGTCTGAACACTCCCGGCTACCCCACTCCGGAACGGGCCGCCGCCGCGTTGGCGGCGGTGCATCAATACGGCCTGTGGCGACAACGGGGACCGCGGATTCTGGGACAGTTCACGGTCAACCGCAGCCGGGTGAGGCGACTGATTCAGCGTCACCATGTGCTGGGCATGAGCCTGTTGTCGGATCTGGCCACCAAGGAGATACTGCATGCCTACGGCATCGTCATCCCGGAAGGGGAGACCGCCACCAATCTGGATGAGGCCATGGAGATCGCGGAGCGGATCGGTTATCCGGTCACGCTGCACCTGATCTCCCCGGAGAGCCATCTGGCCGGCGACATGGAGACCCGGCACGCGGATCTGGTGGATCCCCGGGCGTTGCGGGACGGCTTTGATCTGCTGACCCTGCGGTTCGCCAGACAGGTTCCCGAAGGTCGTCTGGAAGGGGTGTTCGTGGAAAAGAACGTCGCCCATGGCCGTCTGGCCAGCCTGGGCATGGTGCGGGACCGGCAGTTCGGTCCTCTATTGCACGTGGGCGGCACGGATCCCGCTTCCCGGGAGGAGACGGTCTGCCAGTTGGCCCCCGTCACCGAGGAGGAGGCCATGGCCATGTTGCGGGCCGGCTGTCGGCAACAGAAAATTCACAGCCTCTGCGCCGAAATGAATGAAAACGAACTGCTGGGTGTGGCGGAGGTGCTGCAAAGGATCAGTCAGCTTTCCAGCGATTTTCCGGAGATCGAGCGAATCGAGATCAACCCGCTGATCATTCGCCGGGCGGGCCTCTCCCCGGTGGCCATGGAATGCGAACTGCGGCTGCAACCTTAAACCTCGCCCATTTCGGGATGTTGACTTTCCAACCCGGCGGCAATGCGGGACGCACGGCTTAAAAAGGCGCCGCTTCGCGGCCTGCCGAGCGCGCAAGGGAATTGCTTCGCAATTCCCTTCTGAAAAGCGCGCCAAAAGCTTAAAGTCCCAAGGGCTTTGCCCTTGGATCCCACCAGGGGGATAATCCCCCTGGACCCCTATCAATAAAAACACACATTCCGAAACAGGCGCAGTTTAAAACCATGAACCATCCCTTGAACTCCCCGGACAGCCAATGGACCTCCCGCTACGCCAAGATGATCACCAGCGCCGCAGAGGCGGTGCGACGGATCAAACCGGGCCAGCGGGTGTTCCTGGCCACCGGCGCGGGGGTGCCCCGGGCCTTGGTGCGGGCCATGATCCAGGATCGCTCCCGGCTGGCGGATATCGAGATTGTCATGGTCTTTGTGGCCGGGGAAGTCCCCTTTGCCGTCAAGGAGTTGGCCGACACCTTCACCTTGAACACCTTCTTCATTGCCGAAAATGTCCGCGCCCTGGTGCAATCCGGTCTGGCGGATTACACCCCGATTCACATGTCGGACATTCCGCGACTTTTTTCCAATGGCCAGCTTCCCCTGGACGTGGCCATGGTCCAGGTGACGCCCCCGGATCTGGAAGGGGAGGTCAATCTGGGCATCGCCGTGGACGTGGTGCGTTGCGCCACGGAGAACGCCGGTCTGGTGCTGGCCCAGGTGAATCCCGCCATGCCCCGCACCCACGGGGATTCGAATCTGTCGATCTGGGATCTGGATCTTCTGATCCCGGAAGAGGAACCTCTGTACGAACTGATTCTGCCCGCCGCCGATGATGTCATCGACCGCATCGGTCAGAACGTCGCCGCTTTGGTCCCGGACGGGGCCACCATTCAGATGGGACTGGGCCGGGTGGCCCAGTTGTCGGTCCAGTACCTGACCGGCAAGAAAAACCTGGGGATCCATACGGAAATGATCTCCGACTCCATCCTCTCCCTGATCGCCTCCGGCGCGGTCAACGGTCAGGACAAATCCACGGACACCGGTCAGATCGTCACCAGTTTCGCCATGGGCAGCCGCAAGCTCTACGACGCGGTGCACGACTCCACCCTGTTTTCCTTCCGGCGCACCGAATACGTCAACGACGTGCGCACCATCGCCCGTCAGCAGCGCATGGTGGCCATCAACGGCGCCCTGCAGGTGGATCTCACCGGTCAGGTGTGCGTGGATTCCCTCGGTTCGCTGTTCTATTCGGGCATGGGGGGGATTCTGGACTTCAACACCGGCGCATCCACGGCGGTGGAAGGGCGCTCCATCGTGGTGCTTCCCTCCACGGCCCGCAAGGGACGACGCACCCGCATCGTCTCCAGTCTGACCACCGGGGCCGGGGTGGCCCTGAACCGGGGGGTGGTCCACTACGTGGTGAGCGAATACGGGGTGGCCTATCTGTTCGGCAAGACCATCCAGGAGAGGGCCATGGCCCTGATCAGCATCGCCCATCCGGATTTCCGGGCGCGGCTGTTGAAACAGGCGGTGAAACTGGGCTACGTGCGTCCGGAGATCGGCGACGCGGACGGTCACGCCTGGGTCGGAGGCCGGGAGCTGCGCACCTCGTTGCTGCTGGACAACGGCCAGTTGATCACCTTCCGCTCCTCCCGGCCCACGGACTGGAAGCCGGTCAAGAAAATGCTCTATTCCCTCTCCGAGGGGACGGTTTATCGACGTTTCATGAGCCACGTCAAACGGTTTCCCTTCAACCGGGTGAAGAATTTCACCTTCATCGACCAGCGCCACGATGTGGTGGTGGTCGGGGTGATCTCCGATGGCAAGGATGAGTGGGTGGTGGCCATCGGCGGCTACAATGTGGAGGACACCGCCGCCAACCGGGCGGAAGTGGCCTTTCTGGTGCGGGACGAATGGCAGGGCCAGGGCATCGGCACCTTCATGATGCGTCACCTGACCAGCGTGGCCCGCAACGCGGGTCTCTCCGGCGTCACCGCCGAAACCTTGATGGACAACCGGCCCATGCAGGCGGTGCTGGAGAAATGCGGCTTCTCGGTCCACACCCGCACCGACGGAGAGACCGTCCATTTCGATATCGATTTCTGAACCGCTCCCATGTCAGGATACATTGTTCCCAGCCGCAAGCTCTGGTCACGCCCTCCAGCCTGAATTATACTGTTCCAGTCGGACTTCTTTTTTTCAGAACACCACCCACGAGGTCTTTGAGCAACGCCATGGAATCGGCCTCCCGTCGCCTTGCCCCCCTTTTTTTTCTTGGACTCCTGACCCTGGTGGGCTGCAGCCCGGAGAAAAGCGAAAACAAGGCACCCTCTGCCCCGCCCCCGGTACTGGTCGCCGCAGCGCCGGTGGCCAAAAAGAACATTCCATTGACCATTCAGGCCATGGGCAACGCGGAGAGCTGTCACACGGTGGCCGTCAAGGCCCGGGTGGAAGGGGAGATTCTCAAGACCCACGTCACCGATGGCCAGGAGGTGCAACAGGGTCAGCCCCTCTTCGACCTGGACGATCGCCCCTACCAGTACCGTCTGAAGCAGCTCAAGGCCAACCTTGATCGGGATCTGGCCCTGCTGGAGAACGCCCGCACCCGGGAACAACGTCAGGTGGTGCTGAACAAGCAGAACATCTCCTCCGAAGAGGCCCTGGCCGGACTCGTGGCCAGCCGACAGGCGGCTGAGGCCACGGTGGCTGCGGACCGGGCCGCCATTTCAGACGGAGAGTTGCAACTCCAGTTCACCCGCATCACCGCCCCCATCACCGGCATGACCGGTCGGATCCT
The DNA here is from genome assembly GCA_015232245.1 of Magnetococcales bacterium. Taxonomy (GTDB): domain Bacteria; phylum Pseudomonadota; class Magnetococcia; order Magnetococcales; family Magnetaquicoccaceae; genus Magnetaquiglobus. Next base: position 4,137 of record JADGAB010000132.1, read on the forward strand.
GATCCAGCCCGGCAACATCATCAAGGCCAATGACGGGATTCTGGTTCAGATCCAGCAGATGGATCCCATGTGCATCAGCCTGACCGTGGCCGAAGCCCATCTGGCCGCCATCCGCGCCAATCACGCCAAAAGCCCCCTGACCCTGGAGGTCCATCCCAACCGGGAAAATCTCAATCCGGTTGCCGCCACCCTGCTCTCCCTGGACAACGCCGTGGACCGTCAGACCGGCACCCTGCGTCTGAAAGCCCAGGCACCCAATCCGGACCGTCGTCTCTGGCCGGGACTGTTCGTCACTCTGGCCTTGAAACTCACCGAACGGCCCGACTCCCTGGTGATTCCCACCCGGGCGGTGCAGACCGGCTCCGCGGGACCGTTCGTCTATGTGATCAAATCCGACAAGAGCGTGGAGACACGCCCGATCACCATCGGCAACGAAGACAGGGAGGAGACCCTGGTCACCTCCGGAGTGGCCGCGGGCGAGAGCGTGGTCACGGTGGGACAGTGGCGTCTGAAGCCCGGCGTCAAGGTGGAGATCACCCAGCCGGCGGACGCCGAACAGGAGAAAAAATGATCCCCCCCTCCCCGCCCGAACGGTCAATCACCCCATGAACATCACCGGCTTTTTCGTGCATCGTCCGGTCACCACCGTGCTGACCATGGCGGGACTGTTTCTTTTTGGCATCATCGCCTATCGGCAACTGCCGGTCTCGGCCCTGCCCACCGTGGATTATCCCACGCTTCAGGTGGCCGCCTCCCTGACCGGCGCCTCGCCGGACACCATGGCCAACTCCGTGGCGCTGCCTTTGGAAAAGGAGTTCTCCTCCATCGCCGGGCTGGACTCCATGACCTCCACCAGCAGCCTGGGCGCCACCCAGATCTCCCTGCAGTTCACCCTGGACCGGGACATCGACTCCGTGGCCCAGGATGTCCAGGCGGCCATCTCCGCGGCCCAGCGCCGCCTGCCCAACAATCTGACCACCCCGCCCTACTACCGCAAGGTCAACCCCGCGGATCTGCCGATCTTCTATCTGGCCCTCACCTCCGAGACCCTGCCCCTGACCGAGGTCTCCGAATTCGCCGACACCACCCTCTCCCAGCGCATCTCCACCCTGCCCGGGGTGGCCCAGGTGAGCCTGTATGGCCGACAGAACCCTTCGGTGCGGGTCAAGGTGGATCCCCACTCCCTGGCGGTCAACAATCTCTCCCTGGAGGATGTGGAACTGGCGGTCCAGCAGCACAATCCCAACCTGCCCACCGGATATCTGTTGAGCCGCAGCCGCATGATCTCCCTGGAGACCCCGGAACGCTCCCCGAACGCCAAAAGCTTCCGCTCCATCGTGGTGGCGCAGAAAAATGGCGTTCCGATCCGTCTGGACGAGCTCGCCCGGGTGGTGGACGGCCCGGAAAACGATCTGGTGGCCGCCTGGTTCAACAATGTGCGCGGGGTGGTGCTCGCCATTCAGCGTCAACCGGGATCCAACACCATCGCGGTGGCGGACGCCATCCGGGAGATTCTGCCCAATCTGAAACAGCTTCTGCCCGCCGCCACGGAACTGGAAGTGCTCTACGACCGCTCCCAGAGCATCCGGGAGTCGGTGAAGGATGTGCAACTGACGTTGCTGTTCTCCCTGCTGCTGGTGGTGCTGGTGATCTATCTGTTTCTCGGCAACGCCTCCGCCACCCTGATCCCGAGTCTGGCGCTGCCCATCTCCCTGGTGGGGGTCTTTCCCATCATGCTGTACCTGCACATGAGCATCAACATCATCACCCTCATGGCCCTCACCCTGTCGGTGGGCTTTGTGGTGGATGACGCCATCGTCATGCTGGAAAACATCTCCCGCCACATGGAGGAGGAGGGCCTCTCCCCCTGGCAGGCCACCCTGATCGGAGGTCGCCAGATCGCCTTCACCATCCTCTCCATGACCCTTTCGCTGGCGGCGGTGTTCATTCCCGTGCTGTTCATGGGGGGGATCCTGGGACGTCTGCTCCACGAATTCGCCATCGCCATCATGGCCTCGGTGCTCCTCTCCGGGGTGGTCTCCCTCTCCCTCACCCCCATGCTCTGCTCCCGACTGCTCAAACCCCATCAGGACAAAAGACGGCCCAACTGGCTCATCCGGGGCAGCGAGGCGGTGTTTCTGGCCATGCGCCGGGGGTACGCCTCCTCGCTGGACTGGAGCCTGAAACATCGCCGTCTGGTGCTGCTGCTGTTTCTGCTCATGGCCGGATGGTCGATCCAGGTGGGCAACACCATGCCCAAGGGGTTCATGCCCAGCGAGGATACCGGACAACTGCTCTGCTTCACGGAGACCGAACAGGAGATCGGCTATGAGGCCATGGTGGAGCGGCAACGGGCCGTGGCCGCCATCATCTCCGCGGACCCGGGGGTGGCCATCGCCATGTCCTTCATCGGCGGCGGCGCGGTCCAGACCTCGCTGAACAGCGGTCGGGTGTTCGTGCGCCTCAAACCCATGGATCAGCGCCCCCATGCCGACGAGATCGTCAAACGGCTGCGCCCGCAACTGGCCCGGATCCCCGGCATCAAGGCCTTCATCCAGAACCTGCCGGTGATCCGCGTCGGCACCCAGCTCACCAAAAGCCAGTATCAATTCACCCTGCAAGGGACCGATACCGGGGAGTTGTACTCCTGGTCGGAAAAGGTGGAAAAAACCCTCCGGGAACTGCCGGGATTCTTGAATGTCACCTCGGACGTGCAGTTGGCCAAGCCGCAGGCTTTGGTGGAAATCGACCGGGACAAGGCCGACACCCTGGGCATCACCCCGGAGAAACTGGAGAAAACCCTCTACGCCGCCTTTGGACCCAAACAGATCTCCACCATCTACGCCCCGAGCAACCAGTATGCCCTGCTGCTGGAAGTGGATGAACCCTTCCGCACCGATCCGTCGGTACTCTCCCTGTTGCAGGTGCGGGGCGCCAACAACACCCTGATCCCTCTGGACGCCATCGCCCGCATCTCCCGTTCCGTGGGTCCGGCTTCCATCTCCCATCTGGGCCAGTTGCCCGCCGTGACCCTCTCCTTCGATCTGGCCCCGGGTCTCTCCCTGGGACAGGCCATCGAGGCGATCAACAAGGCCCGGGCCTCCATGGGCATGCCGGATACCATCGCCGCCAGTTTCCAGGGATCGGCCCAGGTGTTTCAATCCTCCCTGGCGGGCATGGGCTGGTTGCTGGGCCTGGCGGTGCTGGTGATCTATCTGGTTCTGGGCATGCTGTATGAAAGCTACATCCACCCCCTGACCATCCTCTCCGGACTGCCGGCAGCCGGACTCGGGGCGCTGCTCACCTTGAAATTCTTCGGTCTGGAGTTGAATCTCTACGGTTTTGTCGGGCTGATCATGCTGATCGGCATCGTCAAGAAGAACGCCATCATGATGATCGATTTCGCCATCGAGGCCCAGCGTCGCGAGGCCTTGCCCCCCCGGGAGGCGATCCATCAGGCCTGTCTGTTGCGCTTTCGTCCCATCCTCATGACCACCCTGGCCGCCCTGCTGGGCGCCCTGCCGCTGATGCTGGGGGGCGGCATCGGCGCGGAACTGCGGCAACCCCTGGGCATCTCCATGGTGGGGGGATTGATGCTCAGTCAACTGCTCACCCTGTTCACCACCCCGGTGATCTATCTGGCCATGGACCGGTTCACCCATCACGGCAAGGGGAGTTGACCGGGTGCTCAACTTCTCCCGTCCGTTCATCCACCGTCCGGTCGCCACCACGCTGCTGACCCTGGGGATCGCGCTGGCCGGGGTGATCGCCTTTTTCCAACTGCCGGTCTCCTCCCTGCCCCAGGTGGATTTTCCCACCATTTCCGTCACCGCATCCATGCCCGGAGCCAGCCCGGAGACCATGGCCGCCACCGTGGCCACCCCCCTGGAACGGGTGCTGGGACGGATCGCCGGAGTCAACGAGATCACCTCTTCCAGCTCCCTGGGAAGCAGCCGGGTCACATTGCAGTTCGACTTGAGCCGGGAGATCAACGGCGCCGCCCGGGACGTGCAGGCCGCCATCAACGCCGCCCGCACCCTGCTGCCCACCGCCATGCCCAGCAATCCCTCCTATCGCAAGGTCAATCCGGCGGACGCGCCGATCATGCTCCTGACCCTCACCTCCGACACCCTGACCACCGGTCAGATGTACGATGTGGCCTCCACGGTGCTGGCCCAGCGACTGGCCCAGGTGGAGGGGATCGGTCAGGTGAACATCGGCGGCGGCGCCCTGCCCGCGGTGCGCATCGATCTGGATCCCAACCGGTTGAGCCGCCACGGCATCGGCCTGGATGAAGTCCGGACGGGCGTGGTGGCCGCTTTCGCCAACCGCCCCCTGGGGGTATTGGAAAACGATGTCACCGCCTGGGGCATCGGCAGCAACGATCAATCCACCCGGGCCGAGGACTACCGCCCCCTGCTGCTGCGCTGGAAAAACCGCTCCGCGCTGCGCCTGGAGGATGTGGCCACGGTCACGGACGGGGTGCAAGACGTGCGCAACTTCGGCAGTTCCAACGGCAAACCCGCCGTATTGCTGATTCTCTATCGGCAGCCGGGGGCCAATCTCATCGCCACCGTGGATCGGGTCAAGGAGATTCTGCCCCATCTGCGCGCCTCCATTCCGGCGGGCATCGATCTGGTGATCGCCACGGATCGCTCCCCGACCATCCGCGCCTCCCTCAAAGAGGTGGAACGGAGTCTGGTGATCTCCTCGA
>JADGAB010000133.1 GCA_015232245.1 Magnetococcales bacterium
TGGTCCCGGCGCATCGGTTCCGGCGGTTACGGGGGACGCCTGCAGTTGACCAGCCGGGATTTTGGCCGACTCTTCCGGGCGCTGGATCTCCATCAGGGGCTGGAGGCGGGTTCCGGGGAGATGGAAGTCACCCTGGACGGCTTTCAGGATCCGGAACAGCGCTGGATCGACACCCTTTCCGGCACGGCCCGTTTTCAGTTTCATGACGGCAAGATCCGTCGGCTCGGGTTTCTGGCCACCCTGTTGGGGCTGTTCTCCCTCAAGGATCTGCCCAATCTGGTGGTCGGGGAGCGCCCGGATCTGGATGTCACCGGGCTTCATTACAAGGAGTTCCAGGGCGCCTTTGCCATCCATGACAGCGTGTGGACCATCGACCGCATGAAACTCTTGAGCCCCTCCATGAACATGGTGGTCACCGGAAAAGTGGATTTCCCCCAGGATCATGTGGATCTGCTGGTGGGCATGCGTCCGTTGCAGGTTCTGGATGATCTGGTCAACAACGTGCCGGTTGTGGGAAAATGGGTCACAGGCGACCGCCGGACCATGGTGGAGACCCAGGTCGAGGTGACCGGTTCCACCCATGCTCCCCAGGCGACCATCCGTCCCATGTCCAGTCTGGCTCCCGGATTGTTGCGGGATCTGCTGCATGTTCCCCTTGACTGGCTGAAACGGGCTGCCAATACTGGCAAATCTGGTGGCAAAGGGCAGGAGTCCGAGAAAAAAACGGATTGAAATTTCCTGCAAAACAGGCAGTGACCTTGTATTTTTCTTGGCATGTTTCCATGCGGGCGGATTCGGGATTGCGCCATGGTTGATTTTTGGATATTTTCTTGTATTTCGCGATAAACGAGTTGCGGGAACAATCACGGTCAGGTCATCCAAATCCATGTTCGATGAAGCCAGCCAGCAGGCACTGATGCAGGAGTTTTTCTCCGAGAACCGGGAGGCCTTGGACCGGATCGAGCGGGGACTGTTGCAACTGGAGAGCGCCCCGAACAACCGGGAAACGCTGAATTCCATTTTCCGCGACATGCATACGGTCAAGGGCAACTGCCGCATGATGGGCTTCGAGCGGCTGGAAGAGTTGACCCATTGCGCCGAATCCCTGCTGGATCTGATGCGGGAAGGCAAACTCCATCTGGACATCCTGATCGGCAACCAGTTGTTGGGCGTGCTCGACACCGTACGCCGCACCCTGCAGACCATCGAACAGACCGGCAGCGAAGGGGAGGTGGATTTTGCCACATTGATTCGCCAACTGGTCCGGATTCAGGAGCAGGGGGCGAGCACGGCTCCGGTGATTCTGATGGAAGACGACGATGTTCACCCGGAGTCCGGCGCGGATCCTGTGGCGCCCAAAAGCGATGCCGACGCCACCGCGGGCCGGATCGACTCGATCCGTCTTTCCATCGAGCGCATGGATGCCCTGATGAATTTGGTGGGAGAGCTGGGGGCGGTCTACAATCAGGTCAAATACGCGCTCATCCGCAATCCGGCCCAGTTGGATCAGTCCCTGGAGAGTCTGGGTCAACAGATACACGTGTTGCAGGGCGAGGTGTTGCAGTATCGGCTCCAGCCCATTGGCCGGATTCTGGACACCTACCATCGTCTGGTGCGGGACCTGGCGGTGGAGACCAAAAAAAAGGTGGTGCTCGATCTGCTCGGCGAGGATACCGAAGTGGACCGCAATGTCCTGATCTCCATCAAGGAGGTGCTGGGACATCTGATCCGCAACGCGGTGGATCACGGCATCGAATCTCCGGAGGAACGCGCAGCCCGGGGAAAATCCCCGGTGGGACGGGTGCGTCTCACCGCCGCCCAGAAACAGGGTCAGATCTATCTTGAAATCCGTGACGACGGTCGCGGCATCGATGTCGCCCGGGTGCGCAGCAAGGCGGTGGAACGGGGACTGATCACCCAGGAGCAGGCCATGGAGATGCGGGACGGGGATGTTCTGCGACTCATCATGGCTCCAGGATTCTCCACGGTCGAGCAGGTCAGCAGGATCTCCGGACGGGGCACCGGCATGGATGTGGTGCAGGCCGCCATCGACAAGCTGGGTGGGGCGGTGACCATCACCAGCGAACCGGGGGCTGGTTCCTGTTTCCGTTTGCGCATTCCGCAGACCATGGCCATTGTGCCGGTTCTGCTGGTCACCGCCAGAGGGGAGACCTATGCCGTACCCCAGCTCAACATTGTCGAGTTGATCTCCTATCATGGGGCCGAGGTGGCCTTGCATGTCGAAGGCAAAATGCAGGCTCCCATGGTGCGGGTGCGGGACCGGTTGCACCCCCTGGTGGCCCTGCGGGAGGCGGTCTGCCACCCCGCCCATGTGGCCGAGGTGGCTCGCAGCGTGGAACAGATTCTGGCCCAGCCAGAGTTGCATGTGGTGGTGTTGCAGTGCGAGGAGCGTTTTTTTGCCCTGGATGTGGATGGCATTCGGGAGCCGGCCAGTCTGGTGATCAAGCCGGTGAATCGGATTTTTGCCGATATTTCGATCCTGGCGGGAACTGCGGTGATGCCGGATGGTTCGGTGTCGTTTCTTTTGAATGTGCCGGAGCTGATCAGGCTGTAGTGGAGGCATCAAAGAGGAATCATTGTTTGACTATGGAGCCAAGGATTCATGGATAATAAAACGGTTTTGGTCGTTGACGACAGCAGCCTGGCCAGGATGATGATCCGCAAGATTTTCGCCACCAGTTTCAAGGAGTGGCAGTTGGTGGAGGCCAAAGACGGCGATGAGGCGTTGGGCCTGCCCGAAGGAAGGTTGCGCCTGGCGCTGCTGGATTTCAACATGCCGGGCATGAACGGCATCGAGCTGGCGGAAAAACTGATGGCCAAGTATCCGGGTCTGGCGGTCTATCTGGTGACCGCCAACATTCAGGAACGGATGCATCAGCGGGCGGAGAGCATGGGCATCGGTTTCATCAAGAAGCCGATTGCCGAAAGCAAGATTGCGGACATCCTGAAGCCGTTCGCTTGAGATGTCGAACCGGAGGGAATGGAGCCGTATGGAGCTGGCGTGCGGTGGATGAAGTGGAGTCCTTGCCGAGGAGCGACCCGATGTTTTGCTTGAGCGAGATGGAAGAGGATGCCCTGAAGGAATTTTTCAACATGGGGCTGGGCATGGCGGCGGCATCTTTGAGCCAGATGGTCAACAACGAGGTGCTGTTGTCATTGCCCCAGTTGAAGGTGGTGCCTTATGAGGAGGCCACCAGGATGCTGGTGGCCAACGAAGAGGAGAAACTGGTGGCCATCCGGCAGAATTTCACCGGAGAGCTGACCGGAACCGCCTTGTTGATCTTTCCCGGGGCCGAAGGGCTGGAGCTGGTCCGCACCCTTTTGAATGAGCATATGCCCCTGGAAGTGCTCATGGAGTTGGAACAGGAGACGTTGCAGGATGTGGGCAATGTGGTGCTCAACGCCTTCCTGGAGAGTTTCACTCAGATGATGTCCTTGCAGTTCGAATTCGAGGCCGCGGAATTCTTGAAGGGCAGCAGCAGTTTCTTGTTGGATATTTCCTCTCATCTGGCCGCACAGCGCCTCTCCCTGCTCGCCGAGGCCGATGGCGAGGAGGAGCGCGCCTTTGTGCTGATGATGGATTTCAAGACCCATGACGAGGAGGAGGCCCAGCACACCCTGAGCGGTTTTGTGGTGCTGCTCTTTTCCCAGTATTCGATGGAAGTTCTCAAGAGGGAGTTGAAGGTGATTCTGGCCACGTTGTGATTTCCGAGTGCGGGGCATGAGCGAATTGGATGTCAGACTCCTGTTCAGGGCGCTGGAAGTCAGCGCTGTCGGAACGATCGTGCTTGATCCGGAGATGCGGATCGTCTTCTGGAACGACTGGATGGAGAAGGGATCCCGTCTGCGCGCCGAACAGGTGTTGCAAAAGACCTTGCTGGAGGTATTCCCGGAACTGGCGGAATCCCGCATCTCCCGGGCGGTGGAGAGCGCCTTGAATTCCGGTCTGCCCACCATGTTGTCCCATCGTCTCACCCCCACGCCGTTTCCTCTGTACACAGCCTCGGAGAAAAGCGAAGGCAATCCCCGCATGAGTCAGATGGTGCTCATCAAGGCCATACGGGACACCTCCGAGCGGCGGTTCTGTCTGATCCAGATTCAGGACATCACCAACACGGTCTCCCGGGAACAGATGTTGCGTACCCAGGCCCAGGAACTGCAGGCCGCCAAGGAGAACGCCCAGGAGGCCAACAAGGCCAAAAGCGATTTTCTGGCCAATATGAGCCATGAGATCCGCACCCCCATGAACGCCATCATCGGCATGTCCCATCTGGCCCTGAAAACCGATCTGAACATCAAGCAGCGGGATTACATCTCCAAGGTCCACGCCTCGGCCCAGTCTCTCCTGGGGATCATCAACGACATTCTCGACTTCTCCAAGATCGAGGCCGGCAAGCTTGCCATGGAGGCGGTTCCCTTCTATCTGGAGGATGTGCTCAACAACGTTGCCAATCTGGTGGCCATGAAGGCGGAAGAACAGGGGCTTGAGGTCAATTTCCAGGTGGATCCGGGAGTTCCCTTGAACCTGATCGGCGATCCCTTGCGTCTGGGACAGATCCTGATCAACCTGACCAACAACGCGGTCAAGTTCACCAGAAAAGGGAACATTGTGGTTTCGGTCCGCATGGTTGGGGAAAAGGAGGAGGAGCATCGGGTCACTTTGCATTTCAAGGTGGAGGATACCGGTATCGGCCTGAACGAAGAACAGATGGCCCGGCTGTTCACCGCCTTCACCCAGGCCGACTCTTCCACCACCCGGAAGTTCGGCGGCACGGGTTTGGGACTGACCATCAGCAAACGTCTGGTGGAGATGATGCACGGGCGGATCTGGGTGGAAAGCGCTCCCGGGGTGGGGAGCACGTTTCAGTTCACGGCGGTGTTTGGTCGCAAGGGCAAGGAGCGGCGCCGTTTCCGTCTGCCCTCCCGGGAGATGGTGGGCCTGCGGGTATTGGTTGCTGACGACAATCCGGTCTCCCGGGAGATTCTGCAAAAATCCTTCGAGTCTTTTTCGTTCCGTGTCACCTGCGTGGCCTCCGGAGAGGAGGCGGTCTTTGAGATGGAACGGGGAATCATGGTCAATAAACCCTATCAGATGGTCTATCTGGACTGGCAGATGGGGGAGATGGACGGGATTCGTACCGCCAAAGAGATTGGCCGACGTTTTCCCCATGCCCATGTGCCGAAAATCGTCATGGTGACCGCCTATTCCCGGGAGGATGTGATACTGGCGGCCAAAGGGGCGGGGATCGACGCCTTTTTGACCAAGCCGATCAATCTCTCCATTCTGTTCGAGACGGCCTTGTCGGTGTTGACCCGGGAGAGCCAACGCCAGCCGGGTGTCGGCGGAGAGCTTCCGGTTTCGCCCCGGAGTCGGGACGCGGCCTCCTTCGCCTGGCGCGGCTTCAAGGTGTTGCTGGTGGAAGACAACGAGATCAATCAGCAGGTGGCCCGGGAGCTTCTGGAAGAGGAAGGGGTGGTGGTCGTCATTGCCGCCAACGGGGAGGAGGCGGTGGCGGCGGTTCATCGCGAGAGCTTCGATCTGGTGCTGATGGATGTCCAGATGCCGGTCATGGACGGCTATGCCGCCACCCGCGCCATTCGGGCCGATCCGGCTTTCAAGTCGCTGCCCATCATCGCCATGACCGCCAACGCCATGGCCGGAGATCGGGAGCGGTGCATGGAAACCGGCATGAACGATCACATCAGCAAACCGGTTCATCCTCCGGGCATGTTCGCCACCATGGCGCGTCATGTGGCGCCCCGGGCGCCGGTGGTCGCCCCTGCGACCATGACCGTTGTCCGGGAGGAGAGAGCGGCGTCCGTCAAGGAGGAGGTGATCGATCTCCCCGAACAGCTCGACGGCATCGATCTGGCCGCCGGATTGCGCAATCTCAATGGCAATCGCAAGTTTTATCGCAAGGTTTTAGGGGATGTGCACGCCCGCTTTCAGGATGTGGCGGAAAAATTCGCCGGGGAACTGCAACATGGCCACCGGGACGAGGCCAGACGCCTGATTCACACCTTCAAGGGGGTGATCGGCACCCTGGGGGCCGGGGTGTTGCAGAGGCTCTCCGGCGAGATCGAGGAGACGCTGGTCAAGGGGGATCCGGCGCGCCTGCCCGGATTGATCGATGGCTGGAAACCGGAAGTGGCTCGGGTGATGGGGGCCTTGGAGCGGATTGTGGTCAAGGTGCAACCCGTCTCCGCCCCCGGCGTGGCCGCCCCTTTGGACCGGGAGCAATTGCAGAAGATTTTTGGCAGACTCTCCGGTCTGATCGACGAGGGGGACTCGGACGCCCAGGAGTGGGTGGCCAAGGCCATGGAGCTTCTGGCCGGGACCGAATGGAGCGGCCTCATGGAACGCCTGCGTTCCCGGATCGACGATTACGAGTTCGAGATGGCCCGGGAGACCTTCAGGCAGTTGGTGTCGTCCCTGGATGTGCGGTTGTGATGTTTCTGGAAGGAGCGGTCCATGGATCAAGAAGAGACCAGGCCAAAGGTGTTCATTGTCGATGACGAGACCGTCAGTATCGACGTGCTGGCCACTCTGTTGCGCCCCGATTACCGGGTGGTTTCCGCCAAGAGCGGGGAGGCCGCCCTGGCCCGTCTGGACTCCCACGCCCTGCCGGACCTGATTCTTCTGGATGTGGTCATGCCCGGCATGAACGGCTATCAGGTGTGCGAGCAACTGAAAAACAGTGTCCGGACCCGGGACATTCCGGTGATCTTCATCACCTCCAGCATTGCCGAGGAGGATGAGACTCAAGGTTTTTCGGTTGGGGCGGTGGATTATATCGGCAAGCCCTTTCGTCCCGCCATTGTCCTGGCCCGGGTGAGAACCCACGTCGAATTGAAAAAACGTGGGGACATGCTGGAACGGCTCGCCATTCTGGATGGTCTGACCAGCATTCCCAACCGGCGGCGCTTCGACCAGTTTATGGAGTACGAGTGGAGCCGTTCTTTGCGTTATGCGCATCCGTTTTCGCTGCTTTTGATGGATATCGATTTCTTCAAGCTCTACAATGACCATTATGGTCACGCCCAGGGGGACGCCTGTCTGCGACTGGTGGCCGAGGCCATCTCCCGTTCCATGCCCCGCACCGTGGATCTGGCGGCCCGCTACGGGGGGGAGGAGTTTGCCTGTGTGTTGCCGGCCACCCATGAGGCTGGCGCCACCGCAGTGGCGGAGCGCATTCTTCAGGCGGTGCGGGGATTGCAGATTCCTCATGCCCACTCCAAGGTGGCGGATCACGTCACGGTAAGCATCGGCGTGGCCAGCATGGTGCCCACCCTCCAGAGGCAGCCTCTGGACCTGATCACCCGGGCGGATCAGGCGCTTTACAAAGCCAAACGGAGTGGGCGGAATCGGCTGGCCTCTTTGGATTATGACGGCGCTGCCTGAAGGTGGCGATTTCAATGGAGATGCCCATGAGTGCCGATCAGCCCAAGATTCTGATCGTCGATGACGAGACCACCAACATCGATATCCTGGTGGGGCTTTTAGAGAATGACTACAAGACCGTGGTGGCCAAAAACGGCGAACAGGCCCTCAAGCGCGCCCTGGTGACGCCCCTTCCGGATCTGATTTTGCTGGATATCGTGATGCCGGACATCGACGGTTTCGAGGTGTGTCGCCGTCTGAAGGCCCAGGAGTTGACCGCCGGCATCCCGGTGATGTTCATCACCGGTCGGGAGTCGGAACAGGACGAAACCCGGGGACTGGAGGTGGGGGCGGTGGATTTCATCCGCAAGCCGTTCAGTCCGGCGGTGGCCATGGCGCGCATCCATACCCACATCGCCATGCAACAGCAGCGCAAGCATCTGATCGAACTCAATGAACTCAAGAACCGTTTCCTGGCCATGGCGGCCCATGACCTGCGCAATCCCCTCAACTCCATCAGCGGGTTGAGCGAAATCCTGATCACCATGCGTCTGGAGGAGGAGGAGAAACAGAGTTTCATCCAGACCATTCATGATGTCTCGGGGCAGATGCTCAAGCTGATTCATGATCTGCTGGATGTTTCGGCCATCGAAAGCGGTCAGTTCACCCTGGAGGAGCAACCCTGCGATCTGGCCGCCCTGGTGGCGGAACGGCTGGAAATTCTGAAGTTCACCGCGCAGGACAAGGGGGTGCGGCTGGCGCGGGATCTGCGCGTCACTCCGGATGCCCCTCTGGATCCGGACCGGTTCGCCCAGGTGGTGGACAATCTGGTGGGCAACGCCATCAAGTTCACCCCGCCCGACACTCACGTCACGGTCCGCACCGGCATGCTGCACGACCGGATTTTTCTGCAGGTGATCGACCAGGGACCGGGCATTCCCGTGACGGAGCGGCATCGGCTGTTCGGCTCTTTCCAGAAACTGAGCACCCGTCCCACAGGCGGAGAGAAGAGTACCGGGTTGGGGTTGTCGATTGTCAAGCAGATCGTCGATGCCCATCACGGAGAGATCATCGTGACCAATCATCCGGAGCGGGGAGCGATCTTCACCGTGTTTTTGCCGGCGCCGGTTCCGGTGAAACCTCTGGTCGGGCAGCCGAGGCCGGCGCGTCCGGTGCGTCCGGCGCGTCCGGTGCGTCTGCTGTTGATGGACGATGATTATGCATTGCGTCTCATGTATGGCAAGGCTTTCGCCGAAGAGGGATTTGAATGGGTCGGCGAGGCGGAGAACGGGGCGCGGGGGTTGGAACTCTATCGCGCATTGCAGCCCGATGTGGTGATCTGCGACATCGAGATGCCGGTGATGAACGGGGTAGAAACCTTGCAGGCGATTCTCGCCGGAGATCCTCACGCCTGCGTGATCATGTTGACC
>JADGAB010000134.1 GCA_015232245.1 Magnetococcales bacterium
GACCCCACCAAGGGCTTCGCCCCTGGACCCCACCAAGGGCTTCGTGGACCCCACCAAGGGCTTCGCCCCTGGACCCCACCAGGGGGATAATCCCCCTGGACCCCTATCAGTGGGATTTCACATCACCCGCCACGAATCCGATCCACACCAAACACCTCCTTCAAGGCACGGAGATTGTGCATGGCCTGATTCAACTCCTCCACCCCCACCACCTCCACCAGCATGATCAACACACAAGGATCCCGCTCCCGATCCCAGACATGCACGCTGGCCACAACCCCCTTGGCCGCAATCACCGCCTGAGTCACCAGGGTGATGATCTCACGCCGGTTCCGGGCCATCACCCGCAACCGGGACCGGTAACGCTGATCCTGCTCCCCAGGCCAATCCAGATCATCCATCCACCGATCCGGCTGGGAAACCAGCGGCGCCAGATTGGGACACCCCACCGCATGAATCACAATGCCACGTCCGGTGGTGATGATCCCCACAATGGCATCCCCGGGCACCGGACCACAACAACGGGCCGCCCGGACTTCGGTCCGGGAGGGCAACGTCTTCAAACGGACCTCACCCGTGGCGGCTGTTCCACTCCCCTCGCCGCTTCCCTCCGCCGACTTCTCCCGCTCCCCCTGGGCAGGCGGAAACAACGCCAATCCCACCTGCACCGGCGACAACCGGGCACGGGCAATCCGTACCAGCAGATCCGCCTCCTCCTGCAGACGGAAACTCTCCAACGCCTTGCGCATGAGCTTTTCGGTCAGCACCGCACCATGACCCAGCTTGCGCACCTCCCGCTCCAACAAGGTCCGTCCCAGAGCGATATCCCGCTCCCGCTCCTGCACCTTGATCCAGCGGTTGATCCGGTACTTGGCCCGACTGGTCACCACAAACCGCAACCAGGCGGCGTTGGGACGCTGATTCTTGGTGGTCAGAATCACCACCTGATCGCCGGTGTGCAACATGGTGTGCAACGGAACCATGCGACCGTTGACCTTGGCCCCCTGACAGTGATCCCCAACCTCGGAATGAACCGCATAGGCAAAATCCACCGGCGTGGCCCCCACCGGCAGCGTGATCACATCCCCCACCGGCGTGAACAGATAGATCTCATTGGGAAAAAGATCGATCTTGACGTTCTCCACGAACTTGCCAACATCGTCCTCTTTCTTGTGGTTCTCCAGCATGCGCTGCAGCCACTCGTAACCGGTGGCGCCATGCTTGCGCTCCACCAGTCCACCCCGATCCTTGTAGGTCCAATGAGCGGCCACCCCGCTTTCCGCCACCTGATGCATCTTTTCGTTGCGAATCTGCACCTCGATCCGTTCGCCGAACGGACCAATCACCACAGTGTGCAACGATTGATACCCGTTGCTCTTGGGCAGGGCGATGTAATCCTTGAAACGACCGGGAACCGGCGGAAACTCGCCGTGAATCATGCCCAGAACGCGATAGCAGTCCGGCTTTTTCTTGACGATGATGCGATAGCCGATAATGTCGTACATCTCGTCGAGGGTGATGCTTTTCTGCAGCAGCTTGCTGTGGATGGACCACAAATGCTTCTCGCGTCCCAGCACATGGCCGGAAATGCCATGCCGACGCAAATGTTTTTTCAACAGGGTCACCACCTGCTGCACCAGGTCGGCCCCCCCCTTGCGCCGTTTGGCGATCTCTTTTTTCAGGGATTCGTAGGTGTCGAAGTCCAACAGACGAAAAGCCAGATCCTCCAGTTCGTTCTTGATCCAGTAGATGCCCAGACGATGGGCGATGGGCGCCTGAATCTCCACGATATCCTGAATGACCTGACGGGGAACCGGCAACGGGGCAGGGGCGCGGGCGGCCAGATGGCGCATGCGCCACAGACAGATGGCCAGACGTACCAGAATGACCCGGATGTCCTTGGCCATGGAGAGAATCATCTTGCGAAATTCTTCGGCCTGGGAGGTGTTTTTTGGCCGGGAAGGCAAAAGCGAGATCCGGGAGACCCGCTCCACCAAAAAGGCGACATCCTCGCCGAAATCTTCCCGGATGCGCTGCAGATTGGTCCAGCCAGCCGCCAGGGCGTCCGTCAGCAGACCGGCGGCGATCGAGGCCACATCCAGCCGCAAATCCACCAGAATCGCGGCCACAGCCAATGGCTCAAACGGGGTATCCAGATCTCCAACCCGACAGGAGGCCTGCTCCTTGTCCACCAGAGAGACCAGAAAAAGTCGCAAACGCTCCAGCAGCGCCTGATCAGCGCCCGGATGATACCCCTGAATCCGGCCCACCAATATCGACCACTGTTCCACGTTCACATCCGGCCCGCCTTCCAAACCCGTCAGGGGTCAAGAGGTCAATCCCAAGAACCGGTTGTTCTGGTCAACCGTCATCCTCGTCGATCATCATGCCATCCATGGAGCCCAGTCCCGAATATCGCTCCTGGTCCACACCGGGAATGCGAATCTCCTCGGCCATCAGGGCACGGGCATCGGCATTGGGATCCAGATCATCCTCGTCATCAACGCCGAGGTCCATGGCAGTGGCCAGAAGATCCAGATCCTCTTCTCCGTCATCAAGTTCATCCTCGTCGTCATCGTCCCCGCCCTCGTCGTCGTCGTCGTTATCTCCAACCAGGGAACGGGCCATGGCCAAGGTCTCCTCCGGCACGAGCAACAGCTCCTCCTCAGGCTCCTGGACCAACAGTTTCTCCTCTTCGGCCATCAGTTTTTCCAGGTCAAGGACTCCAGCCGCGATTTCGCGCAAGGCCAGAACCGTATTCTTGTCATTCTCCCTGGGCAGCACCGACTCGCCACCAGCCGTCAATTGACGCGCACGCTTGGCCGCCATGATCACCAGATCAAACCGGTTGCCAACGTGATTCAGACAATCCTCCACCGTTACTCGAGCCATGTTTTGAATCCTCCACCAACCCGTTCGAACCGCAGCCATTTCCGGATGCGGTGTTTGCTTATAGGGGTCCAGGGGATTATCCCCCTGGTGGGGTCCAGAGGCAAAGCCTCTGGGAGTTTCCAACATAAAAATTTGTTTCAAAAAAGCATCAAAAAATTTTTATGTTGGAAAATCAAAACCATGGAGGAAGAATCCCCCAGACCCCCGCTTTTTTTAAAAGTTTCAACCTGATCACAAAGCGAAACTCTCCAGAATCCCCCGCAATCGCCACTCGGCGCGACAACGCCGCAACCGCTCCACCGAGACAATGGCCGCCAGCTCCTCTCCGGCCCGCGCCAGGTCATCGTTGACCACGATATAATCATACTCGTCCCAGTGGGAAGCCTCGGCTGCTGCGGCCTCCATGCGCCTGGCGATCACCTCCGGGGCATCCTGACCCCGGGCGCGCAACCGCTCCGCCAGATGATCCCGGGAAGGAGGCATGATGAATACGCTGACCACATCCGCACTCTCCATGTTGCCCCGCACCTGGCGCGCTCCCTGCCAGTCGATGTCCAGAATCACCACGTCCCCGCGCCCCAGAGCCTCGGCAACAAATCGTCGGGAGGTGCCATAATAGTTCCCGAACACCTCCGCCCACTCCAAAAACTCCCCGGCGGCAATGCGTTCCTGAAAATGGGCCACGTCCACAAAAAAATAGGCCTCCCCCTCCATCTCCCCGGGACGGGGCTGACGGGTGGTGGTGGAGACCGATTTCAACAACCCGATGTGACGCTCGTCGAGCACCCGGGCAAGGGTGCTCTTGCCAGCCCCGGAAGGGGCGGAGAGTATCAATACGAATCCTTTGCCGCATGGTCGCATCATTCCAGATTCCGTGCCTGTTCCCGCAACTGTTCGATGATGACCTTGAGCTCCACCCCCAGACGGGACAATTCGCCATCCTGGGCCTTGGAACACAAGGTGTTCGCCTCTCGATTCAATTCCTGACACAAAAAATCCAGCCGCAAACCCACTGGAGCCTCTCCGGCCAACAACGACTCCATCTCGCGGATGTGTACCCGCAACCGGTCCGCCTCCTCGGCGATGTCCATGCGGTTGAGCAGAAAGGCCAACTCCCGGCCCAATCCCTCGTCGAGCGCCGTATCCGACCCGCAGAAGGCCATCACCCGCTCCCGCAAACGCTCCTCCATCACCCGACGCGCCTGGGGAATGGCCACCTCCACCTCCACAACCCGGGCGGACAAAGCCTCCAGCAATCCCCGCATCACCCCGACCAGCGCCTCCCCTTCCCCGCCCCGGACCAGATCCAGCTCCTGACAGGTCTCCTCCAGAAGCTCCAGCACCGCCGCGCGGCCTGTTTCGGTCTCCAGATCCTCCACCACCCGGCGTTCCCGGGTCATCCCCGGCCAGGAGAGCAGACGATCCAGACTCAACGGCGCCCGCTCCATCCCATCTTCCAGTTGCTCTCGCAACCGCTTTTCCAGATCCAGCAACCCGGTCAGCAACCCCTGGTTCAACTCGATGGCCCGTTCTCCGCGCCCGTCGGGTACCAGCGTCAACACGCACTCCAGCCGACCCCGGGCAAACCGCTCCTTCAAACGCCGCGCCGCCAGCAACTCCAGAGAGTCGCACCCCTCCGGAACCCGCATGGACAGATCCAAAAACCGGTGATTCACCGATTTCATCCGCCAGGCGATACGGGCTTCCCCCACCACCTGTTCCCGGGCCGCAAATCCTGTCATGCTGCGTGGCATGCCACCCTCGTCTTTGCTTCCATGACCCGCACCGCATAAAAAAAGGGGCGCACTCCCCGATCCGGATACGCCCCTTCTTCCCTATTGCGCGGCCAAAACGCGCCTGACAGGCGCCTCAAGGCTTGCAAGGCCATCTCAACTGTTGTGGATGGCTTCGTACTTGGCTTGCAGGGCGTCCTTGGACTCCTCGTGATCCGGATCCGGCTCAATGCACTCCACCGGGCAGACCTCGACACACTGGGGCTCATCAAATGCACCCACGCACTCCGTGCACAGATCCGGGTGAATGAAATAGATGTCGCGATCCACATCCGAACCGTCGCTGATTGCCTCGTTGGGACACTCGGGCAAGCACACGTCGCAGTTCGTGCAATCCTCACTGATAATTAATGCCATTTCGAAGCTCCTGTCTGAATGGTTCCAATACACATAAGACTTCTCCGGAATTCCACCGGAAAGTAAAGCTTGTTAGCAGACTTTTCACCGCATGGCAAGCAAAACCACTCCGGCCCAACCTCGGCGATCACGGATAGAGCGGCAACTGCTCAAGACCAGCCGATTCCTCCACCCCCATCAGGAGGTTCATGTTCTGCACCGCCTGTCCGGAGGCTCCCTTGACCAGGTTGTCGATCACCGACAGCACCACCAGCCAACCGGTCCGCCCGTCCAGGGCCACGGAGAGCACACAACGATTCGATCCCCGCACCTGCAAGGTGGTGGGATACTGCCCCACCGGCAACACCTGAACGAACGGCTCATCCCGATAATGGGTCGCCAGCAGATCACGCCACTCCTTTTCCGTCAAGGGAAGGCGTGGACGCACATAGCAGGTGGAGAGAATCCCCCGGGACTGGGGCAGCAGATGGGGGGAGAAACGCACCCGGATTTCTGAGCCCGCCAGTCGGGTCAACTCCTGTTCGATCTCCGGCGTATGGCGATGGCCGGTGGTCTTGTAGGCGCGAAACCCTTCCGCCACCTCGGCGTAAAGCGACCCTTGCGCAGCCGAACGGCCCGCACCGCTCACGCCGGATTTGCTGTCGATCACCAGGGTTTCGGTCTCGATGGCCTTTTCCCGCAGCAAAGGCCCCAGGGCCAGCAGAATCGAGGTGGGATAACAACCCGGATTGGCAATCAGCCGCGCCCCGGCAATCGCCTTGCGATCCCCCAGTTCCGGCAGGCCGTACACCGCCTCCTCCAGCAGCGCCGGCGCCCGGTGCTCTTCGCCATACCAGGCGCGGAACTGCTCTTCGTCCCGCAGACGGAAATCGGCGGAGAGGTCCACCACCCGCACGCCCCGTTCCAGCAGTTCCGGCACCGCGTCCATGGAGGTCAGATGCGGCAGGGCGCAAAAGGCCACGTCACATTCCGTCGTGGCTTTGAAATCGGTCAGCGGACGACAGATCAGTTCGGGTATCCCCCCAAGATGGGGAAACACATCCGACAGTGGACGTCCCGCGTGGCGTTCCGAGGTGACAAAGGCAATGCGCGCCTTTGGGTGACGCGCCAACAGACGGACCAGTTCTCCACCCGTGTAACCACTGGCTCCAAATATGCCGACATTGAACGTCATGGCTGGCTCCAGAAAAAAAATCGCTGCAAACGCATGCGTTGTTTTACTTGCAAGGGTCCAGGGGGATTATCCCCCTGGCGGGGTCCAGGGGCAAAGCCCCTGGGAGTTGCAAACACAAAAACTCAAAATCAAAAAATTGAAAAATGTTCATGTTTGAAAGTCAAAACCCTGGGGGATGAATCCCCCAGACCCCCTCTTTTCTTTCAAAAATTTGCATTTTGAAAAGGAAGCGGTTTCAATGAGCGATCCAGTCTACTACAAGGTTCTTGGCGTCGATGGTGTCTGCTGTCATGGCGGCGCGGGCCGCTGGCATACGGATGGATCCTGGATGCCGGTGGTCTACGGCGGCTTGGCTCCCTGCGTGCGCGGCTATCATTTGTGCCGCGATACCGATCTGGTGGAGTGGCTCGGGCCAGTGATCTGGACTGCCGAAGGACGTGGCAACTCCTTCGTCAATCCCCAATACCTGATTTTTCAGGAAGCCCGGGTGTTGCAACCCATGGAGCGCTGGAACGACGCCCTGGCCCGGAGTTTTGCCGTGGAGTGCGCCCGGCGGGTGGAACCCCTGCTCAAGGCCGCGCTTCCGGAAGAAAACCGTATTGGCGAGGCCCTGGCCATGGCGCAGGCCCTGGCGGAGACTTCGGCAAAGGATTTTTCCCAGGCCCACGCTCTGGCGGCCCGGATCTGGACCATCTCCCGTCAGGTGGACGGGGCGGTCCGGGATGCGGCCATTGCGGTTTACGGCGCCCTCAACTGGGAGAGCGGTGGTCTGGCCGCCTGGGCCGCCGCCGGTTCGGCCCGTACATCGGCAGCAGCCGCCGCCTCGGAGCTTTCCATGGCCGAATCCAAAGCCCAGGGGGTTCATCCCCGGGATGCGGAACGGACCGCCGGACAGGCTTCCGCCAAAGCCATGAACGGGGAACGTACCTGGCAGACCAACCGGTTGTTTGAATTGCTGGGGGAACCGTTGCCCCAGGGCGTCAGTTTTAAAACATGAATAAGTCTTTATGTTTCAAACTCCCAAGGGCTTTGCCCCTGGATCCCGCCAGGGGGATGATCCCCCTGGACCCCTGTAAGTAAAATCCGTAATGGATGCGGTATGACGCTACGTTGCAAGGACTCGTGAGTACCCCGCGCGACAAACAGAAGTGGTCACGAACCGGAATTCGTCCGGAACATATCTTCCGGGACTCTCCGGACATCATCCTGACCGTCAACCGCAAGCGCCGCATTCTCTTCATGAGCCGCGCCATGAACGGTCTGCACCCGGACCGGATGACCGGAGAGGATGCCAACCGACTTTTCCCACCCCGGGTGCGTCCCTGGTTTCGGCAGGCCATGCGACAGGCGTTTGCCTCTGGAGAGAGCAGCCGTTTCCAGTTTCCCACCGAGGAGGCGGTATGGTGGGAGATCCGTCTGATTCCCCGTCCCGGGGAAAAGCGGTTAGACGAGGCGCTGATCATCGCCACCGAGGTGACTGAAGCCCGCACCTTGCAGGCCCAGGCGATCCGGCATGCCCGGCTCGCCACCATCGGCGTGCTCTCCACCAGTATTGCCCACGAAATCAACAATCCCAACAACGCGATTCTTTTCAATGCCTCCCTTCTGGCCCGGGCCTGGCGGGAGATCACCCCGATTCTGGAGGAGTACCACCAGAACAATGGGGAGTTCATTTTGGGAGGCGTGTCTTTTCTGGAAGCCCGGGAGGCTCTGCCCGCCTGGATCGCCGAAATCAGCCGCAATACCCTGCGGGTGAAAAGCATTGTGGAAAATCTCAAACACCTGGCGCGCCGGGATCAGGAGAGCCTCAACGAGATCATCGATATCCATGAGCCTTTGCAGGCCGCGCTGCTGATCCTCAACCACAAGATCCGCAAGCATACCGATCATTGCGAACTGTTTGCCACCAAAGGGGTTTTGACAGTCAAGGGCAACTCCCGGCAACTCGAACAGGTGTTCATCAACATTATCCTCAACGCCCTGCAGTCCCTGCCACAACGTTCCTGTCAGGTGACCATCCGCACCACTCTGGAAAGCACGCTCAGCGGGGAGCAGGCGCAGATCAGTGTGGAGGATGAAGGCTCCGGCATTGCCCCGGAGCATCTGCCGCATGTGACCGAACCATTCTTTACCACCAAAGGGGCCAGCGGCGGCACGGGACTGGGGTTGTCCATAAGCGGATTGATTGTCCGCAATCACGGGGGGGCCTTGCATTTTGCCCAGAATGCCAACCGGATCGGTACCACGGTGATGATCCGGTTGCCGTTGTACCGATCCCCGGGGGAGGTGAGTTTCTGAAAACAGCGGGGTCCTGGTGGATTCTTCTTCAGGGGGGTTGATTTTTAAACCGTGCCCATTTCAGGATGTTGATTTTTAGACCCGGCGGCAATGCATGACGCACGGCTGGAAAGGCGCCGCTTCGCGGCCTGCTGGGCGCGCGCGGGAATTGCTTCGCAATTCCCTTTGAAAAGCGCGCCAAAGGCA
>JADGAB010000135.1 GCA_015232245.1 Magnetococcales bacterium
CTGGAGGAGGTTTTGCAAGGGGTGGTGCGGGTCGTCGAGGCCGGTTGCGCCTCCCTGGCTGGGGAGACCCCGGAACAGTCTGACGCCGCGAGCGCGCCGGATCCGGCAATCCTGGCGGCTTTGGTGGAGGAGATGCTGCCCCATGTTCGCCAGAGCCGTCCCCGACCCTGTTTGCCGCTGGTCTCCTCCATGATGGCCATGGGGTGGACCGGAGATGTGGGGGCCGCCATTGCCAGATTGGAGCAACGGTTGCGCAAATATCGCATGAAAGAGGCGCTCCAGGAGCTCGAAGCCCTGCAGCGGGTGGTCTGTTCCCTGGATGGGGGGAGTGTTGTCAATCAATCAGTGTTGCCGGGGTGACCGAAGTTGACCGCGTTCAAATTGACCGCCTGGATTGGCCTCGTTCTGGCAATCCTGGTGCCGGGTTTTGCCGCCTGGTTTCTGCTGCGCCATTGGCGCGACTGCCAGGAGCTTAAACGCCGTCACGGGGGGGCGGCAGAAAAAAATTCGTTGTTCCCACGTGTCGCCATTCCAAAGGAGCCGCCGATGTCCGATGCCTCCCCCCCGTCCCCGGTGCCCCTTCCTCCTCCCGCCTGGCCAGGCATGCGGGAGATGCGGGTGGCGAACAAAACCATCGAGGATCCGGATGGGACCATCGTCTCCTTCGAACTGGTTCCCGTGGATGGCAAACCCTTGCCCGCCTTTGTGCCCGGACAGTTTCTCACCTTCCGGTTGCGGATTCCCGATCCGGCCACCGGTCAACCGACTTCTCTGGCCCGCTGCTACTCCCTGTCCGACCGGCCTGGTCTGGAGAGCTATCGGATTTCGGTCAAACGGATCCCCGGGGGGGTGGGGTCCGGTCATCTCCATGATCGGGTGCAGACGGGCGCCGTGCTGGAGGTGATGGCCCCTTCCGGACGGTTCTGTTTGCATCCCGGCAACGATCCGGTGGCGCTCATCGCCGGAGGCATCGGCATCACACCCTTGTTGAGCATGATCAATGCCCAGATCGCCCGGGATCCTGACCGGGAGCTGTGGCTTTTCTACGGGGTGCGTCACTCGGGCGAGGCGTTGCAATCGGCCCATCTGCAGGCTCTGGCGGAACGCCATCCTGGATTTCATTATTTATTATGTTGCAGCCAACCCGGGCCCGAGGAACGTCCTGGCGTCGATTATCACCATGCGGGCCGGGTGGATATCACCCTGTTGCGTCTGTCGTTGCGGTTGAGGCCGTATCTTTTCTATCTCTGTGGCCCCCAGACCATGCTGGAGAGTCTGATTCCCGCTCTGGAAGCGTGGGGAGTGCCTGGGGAACGGATCCATACGGAAAATTTCGGGGTGGTCTCGGAGGCGGCGCGCCCTCCGCTGGCGCTTCCGGTGGCCACGTCGGCCTTGCCTGTGCCCCGGGATGCCGGGGGAGGGGGGATTGTCACCTTTCGTCTTGCGAACAAGAAGGTGCGTTGGGATGGCAGCGTGCGCACATTGCTGGAGTTTGCCGAGAATCAGGGGATCGAGGCCCCTTACGGGTGTCGCTCCGGGGCTTGCGGCGCCTGTCAGTGCGTGCTTGAGGCCGGAGAGGTGAACTATCTGAGCAATCCGGATTACACGCCGGAGCCGGGGACCTGTCTGCTCTGCGTCACCGCGCCGCGCACGGATCTCACCCTGGAGTTGTGAGTTTGTCGATTGGGGCGTGGTTGGTGGTCGGAAGCCGCAACGGGTGTCAGAATTCCGTGGGCAGGGAGGGGGAAAGGTGGTCGGAACAGAATAAAATTATTTTTGGAAACAAGAAATTATAAAATAGTTAACGGAATCCTGGAATGCTGGTGTATCTTTTGCAAGCGTTTTTTCCCTGGTTGCGGTCTGTATCCGTAGCGACGCATTGACTATAGCTCTGAAAAAATTGCCAGGAATGAGGGAGAACCGCCATGCATACGAAAGCCACCCAGGGAGAGATCATCCGGAAGTTGCCCAAGGCCGGACCGGTAAGTCTGTTGGCGGCATTGCCGTACATGGCCAGGATCGCCATGCTTTCCAGACGCTGGAAACGGGAACTGCAGGGGGGGGTCTCCCGTACCCTGCATCTGGGGGGGCACAGCCATGCTGTCAAAGGGTCGCGGCGTTGTCCGGATGGCCAGAGACCTCATCCTTCGGTCTGTCATCGGGGATGGCGGGGCGAAGTGTGTCAGGGTTGCCCCGCTGCCCATTTCACGGTGTGAGGAGGAACTACTCCTCGATGAGGTTGTACTGACGCATCTTGCCCACCACCTTGTCCCGGGTGACAGGCTTGGCCAGATAGTCGGTGCAACCTCCCCGGAAGAATGCCTGCACCACATGCTCCTCGGTGTTCAGGGCGGTCACCATGAAAATCACCGCCTCTTCGGTTTCGTCGATGTTGTGACTCTGCTCCAGTTCACGGATGAGTCGCAGCGCCTCCTGACCGTCCATCTCGGGCATCATGATGTCCAGACAGATCAGATCGTAGGGCTCTCCGTCCATCAGGGCCATCTCGCAGGCTTCCAGGGCCTCCTTGCCGTTGACCACCAGGTCGCATCTTCCGTAGGGGGAGAGGATTTTTTCCATCAGCAGACGATTGTGGGGTTCATCGTCGGTAATCAAGATCTTCATGGTTGGCTCATCCTGATCTGGTTCAATTCATGCGGCGAATGCCGGGTGTGACTGGTCCACTATCATACGGTTGCCGCCAGCCAAAACTCAATATCTCCTGTACCGCGCTCACCCGTAAAAGTTCGTGGAGCACCTTGCCCAGAACCGAGGGTTTCTTGCCGTCCATTTCCATGCTGATCACATAGATGTCCGCGGTCCGGCCCCGGCCCTGGATGGTCTGGCCGTTGATGCCCATTTTGGCCAGCAGTTCCAGGACTTCCAGCAACGCCCCGGCCCGGTGGCGCACGGTGAAGGTGATCAGCAACGCCTCGGAACCAGGTTGAATGGCCCATTGACCTTTTTCCCACTGGGAGCCCTGAATCTTGATGCAATCGGCGCAGTGGACGATCCATCGGCCATCTTCCGAGAGGCGACCGACAATGGGCATGCCGGGGGTGGCCAGACAGCAGGTGGACCAGAGAATATCCTTGCCGGTGAGAGAGGTGAGCTGAAAGGTGCCGGAGGCGGGATTGCGGTTGATGCCCCGTACGGTGGCTTCCTGGTTCTTGAGGGCCTGTTTGATCATGGTGCGGGCCCGGGCGGTCTTGACGCACTCCAGCCAGGAGCGTTGCGGACGGGCGTTCTTGGCGGTGAGAATGCGCACCACATCCCCGTCGGACATGGGAAACTCCGGAGGACGCTGGATGCCGTTGATCTTGGCGCCGATGCAGCGTTCGCCGAGTTCGGTATGGACCATGTAGGCGAAATCCACCACCACCGAGTCCACCGGAAAGGTGAAGCGATCCCCCTTGGGGGTGTAGACATCCAGCATGTCCGGAAGAACATGGGCGTGGACTTCGGACATGCGCAGATCGCTGTCGCCCAGAGTGGCCAGCAGGCGCATGTAACGGGTGGGATCCGGTCCGCTGCTGCCCCATTTGGCCAGCACGCCGAGGCGATTGGCCTGTTCGTCGCACTTGCGGACCACGTGAATGTTGAGCGGATGACCATCCCAGATGATCCGGGTGGTCAGGGCCCGGAAGCCGTTCACCCGGGGGGCGTTGAGATAGTCCCGCACATGTCGGGGCAGAGGACCGAACACCGAATGCATCTTGCCCAGCACCCGCCAGGCGGTATCGTCGTCTTCCACCAGGAGACGCAGACGGTAGACCGGCCAGCCGATCAGCAGCAGCCGTCCTGTGCCCGGTTTTTCGGTGAGATAGAAGAAATCCGAGATTCTTTTCGGTTCGATGGAAAAACTCTCCGCCAGACCGTTGCCCACCACCATGTCCAGGCTGTTGGCCAGACGCTGCATGCTGGCCTCTCCTCGGGTGCGCAGATCATCGATGGATTTCTGCGCCCGACTGTACTGGACCGGCATCAGATGGGGCAGGGTGAGTTCGATCAGGGCGTCCGCCAGATCCATGACCCCCAGACGCCGGGTCACACCCACGTAGATCAGAGCGAGACTGGCCTTGTTCTTGGCCTTGGTGGGATTGTGGACTTCCAGGGTCTGGGAGTTGTGCAGCACATCGAAGGTCTTGATGAGCAGTACCCGCAGATCCTGGGAGGCGGCCATCAGAATGCGCCGATAGGTGGCGGGCAGATCACCGCTGCCGGTCTGGAGATTGCGGATCTTGGAGAGAGCCTCCACCAGAGTCAGGATCACCGGATCGAATTCCCGGATCACCTCTTCGGCATTCATGTCGTGGGGCGCGTCCTCCAGGGCGTCGTGGAGCAGGGCGGCGCACACCCCCTGGGTGTCGGTGAGTCCCCAGTCCAGACAGCTTTTGGCCACATGCAGACAGTGGGTTACGTATGGGGCGCGATCCAGCTTGCGCACTTGACCTTGATGAAACCGGCAGGCCAGATCAATGGCCTGCGAGATTTTTTCCGCCGCTTCGTCCCCGAGGAGTTGTCGGCTGAGATCGCGCAGTTCCTGAATCTGATTGGCAAGGTCCATGGTGTTTGTTTTCCCCCCTGATCGCGGTCGGGTTTCGCTTCGGTATCGGGTAAGGATAAAATATTTCTTTCTTGCACTGCAGCAAAGGGAGAATTGAAAAAATATTTTTTTGCCTGGATTTCATTGAAGCATGGATGGTAATCCGTTATCTTGCAATGTGGATACTCATGTCACTGACTGATCCGTTTGGGGAGAAAAACATTGTTCCGCTTTATCTCTTGGATATTTCGTACGTTTGCACCGTTCGCGCTCGGGATCGGGTTTGGAGTAGGATTTTTCTTCCTGTTCAATCACTTCACAGCTCCACCCCGGATCGCCAAGGCCCCTGTTCCACCGGTGCAAAAGTCGGTGACGCCGCCTGCGGTCACCAAATCCGATCCACCCCAGACCGTGGTCAAGAGCGCGCCGCCGGTTGGGGAGAAATCCGTTGTCCCGACTCCCGCGCCCGCGACCCCACCCGCCAAGGTCCAGACACCCGCTCCGACGCCCACTCCGGCGGTGGCCTCCACCCCGCCGACTCCCCAGGCGTCTGCGGTCGCTCCGTCTCTGCCGCCGCCGACCGTGTCCCGGGAAGCGCCTCCCATGGTGGCGGTCACACCGGTGGAAGAACCGAGCGGTCCCCATGCCATGGCCCCGGTCAAGGAGAACGCTCCGTCATCCGTCACCACACCCGCGCCAGTGGCCCCTCCGGTCGCCTCTGCGCCCCCTGCGACCCAGACCAGACCTCCCGTGGACAACCCCCCCGCGGCCCAGACCAGACCTCCCGTGGACAACTCCCCTGCGGGACAGTGGCGTCGCTCCTGTCTGGAACGACTCGCCTGGGGCAAACGCATGGTCGAGGATGGTCTGAACCAGTGCCCGAAATCCGGTTACATGCGGCAGAATTGTCTGGACTACTATCGCGGTCTGGATCGTCACTACCAGGGCGTCACCTGCGACCCCAAGGCCGGCGGCATGCCCATGCCGGGTTGGTGATCTCCTGGTTCGCCCTCTAGTCGATCACCTCCACCTCCAGTTCCTCCTCGGAGGTGGGCAGATCCAGCATGCCTATGGACCAGACGTGGTTGACGATCGCCGGAGGACCGAACAGGACGATGGTTCGATCAATGACACGCCATTGTTCTTCTCTGCCAACTCGGGGATTCCGGTTTCCGGACTCCCCGAGTTGAAACTGCAACGTAAAAAGTCGAGCGAAACGGTCCATTAGGCACTCGTTGCAAAAGGGCCGACTTGCGGGGGATTCCCCCCTTTGACGGTCTTTGGAGTGAATGATTTCGACGTGGCCTTGCATACGCACGCTTCATGCCATGCCGATGCCATGGTCCGGTCCTGCATCCTTTGGTCCTGGGGCCGGTCTGTTCAGGGGCGGGGCTTCTTGAAAAGAGTGAAAACAATCACATGGTCGCTCCTTCACGCTCTCCGGGTCGTGCTTTCGCAACGCTCTTTTCCCGTGTCGCGTTACGCGGAAAGTTTTCGTTTCGTCCGATCTGCTTCAGTGCAACTTGTTTGTGCGTTCTTGTTCTCATTCAGTTGTTGTTTGACCTCCATGCGGCTCCCCTGACCCTCGGTACCATCAACAAGGCTCCGGCCAAGGAGATCCGTCAGTTTACTCCGGTGGCCGCCCACATCGCCGACATGCTTGAGTTCCCCGGAATCCAGGGGGGCAGGGTGATCGTGGCCGCGAACATCGCCCAAATGGCCGATCTGCTGAAAACCGGTCAGGTGGATCTCTACTTCGACAGTCCTTTGATCGCCCTGGGGATCAATCATCTCAGCGGCGCCGAAATGGTCCTGCGACGCTGGAAACATGATCATCAGGAATATTCATCGGTCATCTATGTCCGGAACGAAAGCACAATTCAGCAGTTGTCCGATCTGGAAGGAGAGACCATCGGGTTCAAGGACGAGCACTCCTCCAGCGGTTATCTGCTGCCCAGCATCGCTCTGGCGGAGGCCGGGCTGACCCTGGTTCCCGCAGCCAAATTGCGGACGGGCAAAAAACCAGGGCAAACAGGATACCTGTTCACCAATGCCAACGAGAACACGGTGGTTTGGGTGCTGTTCGGCAAAATCGCCGCCGGGGCCGGCTCCAGGGAGGAGTTCCTCACCAAGGCCAGATCCGAACAGGAACGGTTGCGGGTGATCCATGAGAGTCAACCCATACCCCGCCATGTGGTGAGTTTCCGCCCCGGCATGCCGGAGGCGCTCCGTTCCGCCCTGATGGATGTACTCGTCACCATGCATCAGAGTGTCAAAGGACGGGAAATGTTGCAACGTTTCGAAAATACTGCCCGTTTCGATCCTCTGCCCGAAGAGACCGTGGCCCAGCTCGAACAGATGCGTTCCGCGGTGCTCGCCATTCTCGGTATTCCCTAGATGTTCGGGATCCGCTTTAAATTATTGGGTTTCACCGCACTGATCATTCTGCTGGTCTCGGGGGCGCTGACCTCCCTGTCGGTCATCGAGCACCGGGACCAGATGCTGGATCGCTATCGGGTGGAGGCGTACCAGACGCTGGATACCTTGACCGAAACCATTCTCGATGACCTCTATCGTCTGGATCTCAAGGAACTGCGGCGGCATCTGGCCACCATGCACAAGCATCCGGATATTGCCGTCACCATCATTCTGGATCCCTCGGGTCTGATTCTGGTCGATGGCACGGAGGAGAACTCCTCCCGGGGCAAGGTTCCCACGGAATCTTTTCTGCAGTCTCTGCTGCTGGTGGATCGGGTCACCACCCGTCTGGAGGAGGGTTTTCTGTGGATCGGCGCTCCGGTGGTCATCGAGGGATCCAAACCCCTGGGGTGGTTGGCCCTCGGCATCTCTCTGGAGGATCTGCATCACCGGTTGGCCCTCCACCTGCGGGATCAGGTGGGGGTTGCCGCCGGGTGCGTGCTGCTGGGGCTGGGATTGGCCTTCTGGCTCTCCGTGCGTTTTACCGGTCCCATCACCCGCCTCACCCGGGTGACCAACCGCATCCACGCCGGTGAAGACCGGTTGGAAGTCCCCATTCTCGGTCGGGATGAAATCCGTACCCTGTCGTTGTCTTTGGCCCGCATGCTGGCCCAGATCCGCGCCTCGCAGCACGAACTCCGGGAACTCAACGTCTCCCTGGACAAAAAAGTCGCGGAGCGCACCGCGGAACTGGAAGATGCCAGACGAATCGCCATCGAGGCCAGTCAGGCCAAAAGCGATTTTCTGGCCAGCATGAGCCACGAAATCCGTACCCCCATGAATGCCGTCATCGGTCTGACCGAACTGGCCCTGCAGGGATCTCTGGCGGCGCGGACCCGGGATTATCTGGAAAAGAGCCTGCATGCGGCCCAGGCGTTGTTGCGTATCATCAACGATATCCTGGATTTCTCCAAGATCGAGGCGGGTCGCCTGGAACTGGAACGCCGGGAATTTGTGCTCCGGGATGTATTCGATCACGTTCTGGACCTCTTTCGGACCGGGTTGATGGAAAAACGCCTGGAGTTGATCCTGAATATCGGACCGGAGTGCCGTCTGGCCATGATCGGGGACGCCATGCGGCTGGAACAGGTTCTGATGAATCTGATTGCCAATGCCATCAAGTTTACCGATGCCGGCGAGATCGAGATCAGGGTCAGGGTGCAGGAGGAGCGGAGCGATCAGGTGATCCTCTGTTTTTCCATCCGGGATACGGGGATCGGTCTTTCTGCCGACCAGTGCGCCCGTCTTTTCGTCCCCTTTTCCCAGGCGGACGGCTCCATCTCCCGCAAGTATGGCGGCACGGGTCTCGGACTGGTCATCTGTCGGCGTCTGACGGAAATGATGGGCGGGCGCATCTGGGTGGAGAGCCGACCGGGGGGAGGCGCGGTGTTTTCGTTCACCATGGCGTTCGAGCCGGCGCCGGGCCGGGAGGTGGAGGACATGCGGCTGCCGGATGGGTTGTCCGGGGGGGCTGTGCTGGTGGTGGATGACAATCCTGGCACCCTTGAGGCCCTTGAGGTGATGCTGACGGGCATGAATTTCTCCGTCACCCTGGCCGCCTCCGGCGTCGAGGCCCTGGCCCGGCTGGAACAGGCCCAGAGTCAGGGTGCCGCCCCTTTTTGCCTGTTGCTGGCGGACTGGTGGATGGCGGATCTG
>JADGAB010000136.1 GCA_015232245.1 Magnetococcales bacterium
GCAAAGTCAAAAGCAAAGTCAAAAGCAAAGTCAAAACCCTGGGGGAGGAATCCCCCAGACCCCCGCTTTTTTTTCACCAGTTGCTTTCTTCTCAAGCCATGGCTGCGGTTTCGCAATCCATGGTTGCGATTTCGAGAGTATGAAACATGACCATTTTCAAGGAGAAGTCTGCTGTCTGGCCAGGAAAAAATCAAGGAAGAATCCGCCATTGAACCGGACGCAGGAAAGGGCTATGCTGCAAAGGGTTGCGCATTGCCCATCGTTGTTTGCCACAAGGAGAACATTCCATGTCCGCCGATTGCATTTTCTGCCTGATCGCTGCCGGCTCCATTCCCTGCGACAAGGTTTACGAAGACGACACGGTCCTGGCCTTCCAAGACCTCCATCCCCAGACCCCGACCCACACCCTGGTGATTCCGAAACGCCACATCCCCTGTCTGGATGACCTGAACGAAAATGATCGCAACGAGGCCGGACATCTGCTGGAACGGGTGGCGCATGTGGCCCGGACACTGGGTCTGGCGGAAAAGGGATATCGCACTGTCATCAATACCCGGGAACATGGCGGACAGGAGGTGGACCACTTGCATATTCATATTCTCGGCGGACGCCGGGTCGGCCCCATGGTGAGTCGTCCGGGCATTTAAATGGCGGCTTGCCGCGCAACCGCAAAAAAATCCCCGCGCCGGACTTGACAAACCCCACCTATCGTAGTCAAATAAAATGTTATGCCGGAACGCCCAAAAATGTGATCACCCCTTCCGGGTCGCAGGCTTGCAGGCGCTTTTCTTAAAAAAAATCCGTCCATGGATGGTCCGATGCCCCGGTATCCCGACTCCCTCATCGACCTGATCCGAGAACGCGCGGACCTTCTGGAAGTAGTCGGACGGCGGGTCACCCTGAAAAAACAGGGGACGGCCTGGCTGGGTCTCTGTCCGTTCCATAACGAAAAAACCCCTTCGTTTTCGGTGCGACCGGACAAGGGTTACAAATGTTTCGGCTGCGGGGAAGGAGGAGATGTCTTCTCTTTCGTGATGAAAAGCAAAGGGGTCGGCTTCAACGAAGCCATAGAGGAGTTGGCCGCGTTCACCGGCATTCCTCTGCCCCGGGACGCGGGGGAAGACCCCGAACTCCTCCGCCGCAACGAAGCGCGTCAGCAGATGCTGGATCTGATGGCTGCGGCGCGGTCATTCTATCAGGAAGAACTCCAGGCTCCCGGCGGAACCGCCGCACGGGCCTATCTGGCCCAGCGCGGCTTGTCACCGGAGTTGATCCGACAGGAAGGGGTGGGCTTTGCCCCGGCAGGCTGGAACCGTCTGCTGGAGCGCTTCGGGGGTGGCGCGGCGGCGGCGGAACAACTGGAAGCGATAGGCCTGGTGACCCGCAAGGCCCCCGGCGAACGCCCCTATGACCGGTTCCGGGAACGGATCATCTTTCCCATCCACGATCTGAAAGGTCGCTGTGTGGGCTTCGGCGGACGCCTGATGGGCCCCGGGGAGCCGAAATATCTGAACTCTCCGGAAACGGAACTGTTCCAGAAGGGCAAACTGCTCTACGGTCTGCATGCGGCCCGGGAAGCGATCCGCAAGGGCGGATCCGCCATCGTGGTGGAAGGTTACATGGATCGGCTTTCCCTGGTAAATCATGGAGTTTTTCCGGTTGTAGCCACACTGGGAACCGCCATGACCCCGGATCACTTGCGCCTTTTGTGGCAACAGACCCGCAAGATCGTTTTCTGTTTCGACGGCGACGGGGCCGGAGAAAAGGCCGCCTGGCGGGCACTGGAAATCTATTTCGATGGTCTGGAGGCCGATCACCACGCGGCGTTTTTGTTTCTGCCTGGCGGGGAGGATCCGGATCAGGTGGTCAGACGGGAAGGAGCGACCGGATTCAACGCCCGGCTGGAAGGGAGCCTCTCCCCGGTGGAATTTCTCATCCGTCGCTACGGGTCGGAACTCAATCTCCGCGATCCGGAAGGTCGCGCCGCCCTGATGCATCGGGTTCGCCCTCTGCTGGCCAAGGTGCGTGATCCCCTGCTGAGGGAACTTTATATCGAAACGCTGGGTCAACGACTGCATATCCCCTTGCCATTGACCCAGAAAACACGCCGTCCGGATGGACCCGGCAGAGTTGAGGAAGCGCGTCCGCCACTTGCCGTTCCGTTTCACCGGCGGCCCGTGCGACGCGCCCAGACCCCATCCCAGCGGGACCACGAACAGGCCCTGTTGGCTTTGGTGTTGCGTCAACCACGCTTCGTGAAGGAGCGTGAAGAGGAATTGAGCCGTCTGCAATTGGAAAACGCTCAACTTTCCAGACTTCTGACCGAACTGATCGAATGGGGACAGCAATTTGCGGAAACGCCGGAAAGCTGGCCCGAAGCCTGCTTTTCCACGCCGGAACAGGCACGTCTGGCCGCCGGGATCCTGACAGCCGAAGAGGTCTCCCCGCTCCAGGCGGATGAGGAGTTCGCCGGCTGTCTGGTGAGCGTGCATCTCAAGGCCCTGCGCCGGGAACGGCTGGGCCTGATGCGGCGCATCGATCTGGAAGGAGATCACGATCACAGCCTGATGACCCGCTGTCACGCTCTGAAACTGGAAGAACGGCGGGTTCTCGAACGAAAGGTCCTCCGGGATGGCGCCGGATGAAGTCTGAAGGCAGGATTCGGTATCCATAATAGAACAATCGGGAATATGGATGAGAAATATGGGTGATGATCCCAAACTGGGTCAAATGGGTCAAATGAAACTCTTGATCGAACGCGGCAAGGAGCGGGGCTTTTTGACCTATGACGAGGTCAACGACGTCCTGCCTCACAATGTCAACGTTGCGGAACAGATCGAGGATGTGGTGACGGTGCTGGATGACCTGGGCATTCATCTGGTGGAGGAACCGGAAGTGGTCTCCTCCATCAAGTCCATCCCACTGGGTGACGTGGATGTGGATGTCGAGATGGATGTGGATCTGGGGGATGTGGATGTGGACGACCCGGATGACTCGGATGATCTGTTCGGCAAGCGGGGCGGAGCGGACAGCGGCATCGAGGACATCGACCTGGGCAAGACCGATGATCCGGTCCGCATGTACCTGCGGGAAATGGGATCGGTGGACCTGTTGACCCGGGAAGGGGAGATCATGATCGCCCAGCGCATCGAAGCCGGGCGCAACGAAGTGATCTCCGCGATCTGCGATTCCCCTGTGACCTTTCAGGAGATCATCCTGCTGGCCGACAAACTGCGCAACGGTCAGGTGAGTCTGCGAGACATTCTCGACATTCCCGCCCCCTCCCACGAACTCGGCGAAGAGGACGAGGTGGAGGAAGAAGAGGAAGACGAGGAAGACGAAGACGATGATCTCGAAGACAAATCCGACCGTTTGAGCGATGACGACGAACCGGTTCTCGATGGCCCCGATGGTCTGATATCCCTGAAAAAAAGCTCCGAAGAGGAGAATCAGCGCATCCAGGAGCTGCTGGAGCAGACCCAGGCGGTGTTCGACTCCATCGCCGCCGACAACGTGGTTTTGAACGAAATCCGTGTGGATCAGGAGAAGTGCCGTCTGGCCGGAGACGCGACGGGAGTCAAACGGTTGCGCAGACGCTATCGGGATCGGCGCGAGAGGATCGTCAAGGCGGTGGTATCGGTCAAGTTCTCCTTCAAGCAGATCGACCGCATGGTACGTATTCTGAAAAAATACGTGGAGCGGGTGCGGGAAGTGGAAATGGAGATTCTGAAAGTCTCCGAAATCGCCGGCGTGCCCAAGAAGACCTTTCTGAAAGAGTATCAGGGCAGCGATGCCAGCAAAGCCTGGGTCAACAAGTTTGCCGGCAACACCTCTCCGGCCTGGCAACGTTTTTACGAGCGTCGCGAGGAGCTGTACGCCCTGCGGGATCGGATCAGCGACATCGAGGCCGAAGCGGGACAAACGATCACGGATCTGAAGAATACCAACAAGAAGATCATTTCCGGAGAGCGCAAGGCCAGCTGGGCCAAAAAAGAGATGGTGGAGGCCAATTTGCGTCTGGTGATCTCCATTGCCAAGAAATACACCAACCGGGGTTTGCAGTTTCTGGATCTGATCCAGGAGGGCAACATCGGCCTGATGAAGGCGGTGGACAAGTTCGAATGGCGTCGGGGTTACAAGTTTTCCACCTACGCCACCTGGTGGATTCGTCAGGCGATCACCCGTTCGATCGCGGATCAGGCGCGCACCATCCGGATTCCGGTGCACATGATCGAGACCATCAACAAGCTGGTGCGCACCAGTCGTCAGATGGTGCAGGAGATGGGTCGGGAACCCACCCCTGAGGAGATCGCCGAACGCATGGAGATGTCCCTGGACAAAGTGCGCAAGGTTCTCAAGATCGCCAAGGAGCCCATCTCCCTGGAAACCCCGGTGGGGGATGAAGAGGATTCCCATCTGGGGGATTTCATCGAGGACAAGTCCATGTTGTCCCCATCGGAGTTGGCCATCATGGCCAATCTGCGGGATACCACGGGACGGGTCTTGAAAACCCTCACCGATCGGGAGGAAAATGTACTGCGCATGCGTTTCGGCATCGGCGTACACACGGATCACACGTTGGAGGAGGTGGGAAAACAGTTCCACGTCACCCGCGAACGCATCCGGCAGATCGAAGCCAAAGCCCTGCGCAAATTGCGTCACCCCACCCGCTCCCGGAAGCTGCGCAGCTTTCTGGAGTCGTAACCTCCCCCTTTGCGGGCCTATAGCTCAGCGGTCAGAGCCGCCGGCTCATAACCGGTCGGTCCCAGGTTCGAATCCTGGTGGGCCCACCATTTTTGTGATAGGATGTTTTCTCGTTGTCTGGAGTGGGTTTTTGGGTGACCTGAGTGGGTGCGAAAAAGTCCAATGTTTCCAATGGTTTCGCGGTAGGGTTTAAAATTTCGCTTGGTGCGGAGTCGGACTTGCAGGAGTCGAAAAGGGCGGATATCATTCTCTCTCCGGCCCCATTCTCCAAAACCTGTGGACCCGCCATGGGTGGGTCCGGAAATTACGGACCCACTTAATGGCATGATATTGGGAGAATATTATTGACTCCTGATGCTTGGCTGGTTTGATGATGAACTTGGTAAGCGTCACAGAAGAAATTACAATCTAGCGTGTCAAAAATAGGAATAATTCTTGCTATACGGATAGTTCGTCTATGTTTTTTGTTTCCGGAACCTATCTTTGCAGAAGCCGTTCAGTTTGGATTTTTGCTGAACGGAAAAAATAATGAAGCGGCTATCTTGTGAAAAACGATTGCGATGGATACGTCTATCCAAAGAGCGGGAAAGACGTAATCTGGCCTCAGTACGAAAAAAGGCAGGCAAATCGCGTCGGTCTTCCAGAATTGTTGCGCCACAGTCTGTATCGTACCGAAAAGGAAAAACGGTTAGAAAGATCAAGAAGAGGATTGAAGTTCCGAGCAATTTATGTTTGCGCACAAACTATGATGAAATAGTCAATTTTGTTATTCATTTGCGCAAGGAAGTAGCAATAGACTCCCATGCTATCTTTGTTGATTTCAGTAAGCTGCAGAATGTTATGCCAGATGCTGCTTTGTTGTTGGCTGCTGAACTGGATCGTTGGAGGCGACTCCGTGGTGTGAGATTAAAAGTTCGTAAAATTAATAAGTGGCATCACGAAGCCAGGAGCGTATTGCAGAAACTTGGTTTGTTTGAGTTACTTGAAGTAAGTAATGTACCGCAAAGCGACGATATTGTTGGTCAGTTAAAAATTATTAAGTTCTCTGCAAACAATACAACAGATGGTAGGGCTGCTAAGCTATTGCGAACTTCGCTTGAGAAAGTGTCCGGTTTTAATATCGTTATGTCTAATCTTCTTTATGGTGGAATTACAGAGGCGATGGCTAATGTTACTCAACATGCCTACCCTGAAGAAGATGACGCTCAACAAACATTAAAATATTGGTGGCTAACCGGAGCATATGATATATCTAGTGATCATTTGTCCGTTTTTATGCTTGATCAGGGAATTGGTATACCTGCTACATTGCCAAACAAATATCCGATGGAACTTTTAAATCACTTCCTTTCAAAGCTTGGACGTGAGAGAGATGATGGTTCATTGATTGAAGCCGCTCTTGCAATAGGAAGAACAAAAACTGACAAGAAATATCGAGGGCGCGGTTTAGAAAACATTATGAAATTTATAAAAAATAATCCAAGAGGGGAGTTGAGAATACTCAGCAGGTATGGAGAGTATGTTTTTTCAAGTGAAACGAATAAATCTTGTATCTCGAATCATTCCATTGCGTTTCCTGGTACTCTGATCCACTGGCAAATTAACTTGAAGAGCGCGACAATATGAACATAAAAGAAATAAGTGTTGCTAATGATTTTTCCGCAACACCTGCTGGCCGTTATGCTTCTGATGGTCCTGAATCTGGCGAGATATTCAGAGACAATATATTATACCCTGCTTTGACCCAATATGAGAAAGTAATTGTAGATCTTGACGGTACGGAGGGTTATGGCTCGTCTTTTCTTGAAGAGGCTTTTGGTGGAATTGTAAGGCATCAAAAATTTTCAAGAAATGATCTTTTGTGTAAATTAGAAATCCGCACTAGAGATTTGGCTCTAAAAGAAGAAATTAATGAATATATTAATGATGCTATCCCTGGAGAGATTTGAGTGGAATTAAGTTGCATTAGTGTTGGAGGGCTTGCTGGTGCATTATTGACGATATTTATTAATCATTATTATTTTCGCGAGAAAAATAGAAAAGAAGATCGTATTAATGAGCAAAAGAAAAGAGGAGAATCTATTGCGCAAACAATCGCATTAGCAAATCAGCTTGAAGCGCTTGGTATAACGTATTGGATTTCATCAGAATTGGATAGTGAGAAAAGAGCAATAACCGCTTTCAGAATAAAGTCTCTATCAAATCAATTGGGGGAAAAATTGTCTCCTTATCAAGATGTAGGAGAGCGAAGCGCGAGAGAGTTAACAAACTTTAGAAGAAGTATAACAGGCGATGCCTTTGATATGCGATCATTTGTTTCCAACCCATCCCGCGCAAAATTAATCAATGACGCAGCTACAAAATTTAGAAAGATTATTGAATTGTGCCGATAAATACAAAAAACGTAACCGTTCAGAAATCCGGGGACACCATACCTGTATAAATCCCTGTATAAATCCGAAATCCGGGGACACCATACCTATTTCCCTTATTGCCATGCCGAAATCCGGGAAATCCGGGGACACCATACCTATTTCCCTTATCATTCAAATCCGGGGACACCATCTCAAATCCGGGGACACCATACCTACCATCTCAAATCCGGGGACACCATACCTATTTCCCTTATCAAATCCGTCTCAAATCCGGGGACAAATCCGGGGACACCATACCTATTTCCCTTATCAAATCCGGGGACACCATACCTATTTCCCTTATTGCCATAATCTGATATGATGATCTCATGGCCAGAATCGCTAAAATCCGCATAAAAATCCGGGGGACACCATACCTATTTTCCTTATTGCCATAATCTGATATGATGGTCTCATGGCCAGAATCGCTCGCGTTGTTGCTCC
Organism: Magnetococcales bacterium; assembly: GCA_015232245.1. Classification (GTDB taxonomy): domain Bacteria; phylum Pseudomonadota; class Magnetococcia; order Magnetococcales; family Magnetaquicoccaceae; genus Magnetaquiglobus. The sequence continues at coordinate 7,563 of JADGAB010000136.1, forward strand.
TGGATTGCCGCATCACCGGAAATCGGGGACGCCATACCGATTCAATTTATGGCCATGAAAAATCTGACTTGACAATCTCAATTTATTCTCTATATCCTTATACTTGGTTGGGAGGCTAAAGCACACCAAGCACGGAAGGGTAGCCAAGCGGTCATAAGGCAACTGCCTTACAAGCAGCAAGAACTCGAAAGAGTCCCGAGGGTTCGAATCCCTCCCCTTGCCATCAAATAAAACTTTTTTTATAAAAATCAGGGGGCGTACCAAATCCAAGGCAAAGCTTATCGATTTTCATGATTGCCATAAACTGGCTAAATCGGTAATTTCGAGAACCCCCACTTCTCCCTCTGCTGCTCCCATTCCATCGGGAACGGATTCTTCAACTCCCGCCACGTCAGCACGTCCGGTTGCCGCCCATCCAGGATCGAGACGATGATGTCGGGAGCGAGCAGGGTCAGTCGCAGCACCCGGGCCAGATAGGAGTCGTCGATTTGCTCCTGGGCCGCCAGATCCTTGATGGAGCGGAACTGGCCGCTCTCCATCATCCGCAACCACCGGTGCGCCTTGGCCACCAGCTTGGCCAGGGTCTCTTCCCGTAGCGGCGCTTCCTCGACTCCCTCCGGAGCGATGATCAGTTTGCGCCCGCCACGCCGTTTCAACTGCAACGGGATGGTCACCACGATGATGTTGCCGTCATTGCGTTTTTCGATGTTCATGCCGCCGCCTCCGTCTGGTTGCCAATTTCGTTGAGTTCACGAGCCAGGGTGTCGAGACCCGCCGCCCGCAGGTGGACCTGCACATCGCCCTTGCTCACCTCCACCGCCTCGATGAGCAGGCTGACCAGCCGTTGCTGTTCGATCGGGAACAACTCCTCCCAGACCGGATCGAGTCGCCGCAGGGTACCACCACATCTAACCGTGGTTTATTAAAGTTTTACATTTTGGGCGTACTTTATAGCTCAGAAGCTCTTTCATCGTCCACTGATGATCAGTCAATCCTGCCGCCATGGCAGGAGTTCGTTCAAT
>JADGAB010000137.1 GCA_015232245.1 Magnetococcales bacterium
TCCAGGGGCGAAGCCCTTGGGACTTTAAAACATAAAAATTCTGAACCTGTTTTTATGTTCCAAAGTCCTGGGGGGAAGCGTCCCCCAGACCCCCGCGTTCTTTCAAAAGTTGCCATCCCAAATGAGTGGGTGCGGTTTGAAAATACAAAAAAGAAAGGGTTCCCTGACAGGAACCCTTGTCGGATACGGCCTTCCAGGCAGGCGTCAAGCAACCGCCAGTGCCGCCTTGGCGTTTTCGGCGATGCGGGCAAAATCTTCCGGAGCCCGTACGGCCAGATCCGCCAACACCTTGCGATCCAGTTCGATGCCGCTCTTGGCCATGCCGGCGATCAGCCGACTGTAGGACAATCCGCTCAGACGAGCGGCGGCGTTGATGCGCACGATCCACAATTTGCGGAAATCCCGTTTACGGGCGCGCCGGTCCCGATAGGCATACTGCAAACCGTGCTCGACCCTTTCCAGGGCGATGCGATAGCAACTGCTGTTGCGGCCACGGTACCCTTTGGCCAGATCCAGCACTTTCTTGTGACGGGCATGGGCGGCCACGCCCCGTTTGACACGTGACATGAGACAAACTCCTTCTTTTGTGACTTATAAGTAGGGCAGCATCTGCCGGACCGCGTGATTGTCGGCCTCGGCCATCAGACAGGTGCCGCGCATATTGCGTTTGTTTTTGGGCGCCTTTTTGGTCAGAATATGACGCTTGAACGCCTTGTTGCGTTTCAGCTTGCCGGTGCCGGTGGCGGAAAACCGCTTGGCCGCGCCCCGGTGGGTTTTGATCTTGGGCATTTCAGATCCTTGGGGTTGATGGTTGGTGTGTCAGAGTACTTTTTTGGTCTTGGAGGGAGCCACCACCATGGTGATCTGCCGACCCATCAGCTTGGGCACCTGTTCGACCTTGGCCACATCGGCCACCGCTTCCTCGACCCGCCTGAGCAGGGCGATGCCGAGATCCTGATGGGCCATTTCGCGTCCCCGGAAGCGCAAGGTGCATTTCACCTTGTCGCCATCCTCTTCGAGGAATTTTCGCATGCTTCGGAGCTTGACGTCAAAGTCATGCGTATCGGTGCCGGGACGAAATTTGATCTCCTTGATCTCGATGCGCACCTGTTTTTTGCGCGCCAGCCGTTCCCGCACCGATTTTTGGTACTTGAACTTGGCGTAGTCCATGATCTTGCAGACCGGAGGACGGGCTTCCGGGGCCACCTCGACCAGATCCTGACCTGCCTCCATGGCGCGGCGCAGGGCCTCGTAGCTGCTGACAACGCCTACCTGCTGACCTTTTTCGTCGATGAGACGGACTTCCGGGACGCGAATCTGTTCGTTGATGCGCGTGTTGTCGGTCGGGGTCGGCGGTGCGCGGTCCTTGGTGGGGCTGCTGCTGGGAATGGTAGGCTTGTTGATGATCGGCTCTCCCTTGATTGATGTTGAATCCTAATTTCTGGCGTCGATTTCTTGCGACATGCGTTGGATCATCTCCTCCACCGGGATCAGACCGAACTCCTTGCCGTGGCGATCCCGGGGACTGACCGCGCCTTCGGCCTGTTCCCGTTCACCGACGATGAGCAGCCAGGGAGTTTTGCGCATGGCATGTTCACGGATTTTATAGCCAACTTTCTGATTACGCAAATCCGTTTCCACACGCAGGCCTGCAACGCGCAGTCGTCGGGCCACTTCCACGGCCCAATCGTTGTGGGCCTCGGTGATGGTCAGCACCACGGCCTGCACCGGCGCGAGCCACAAGGGGAAATGACCGGCGTAATGCTCGATGAGGATGCCGAAGAACCGTTCCAGGGAGCCCATCAGGGCGCGATGGATCATGATGGGGCGATGTCGGCTTCCGTCTTCGCCAATATAGCCGATATCGAACCGTTCGGGAAGGTTGAAGTCCAATTGAATGGTGGAACATTGCCATTTGCGGCCAATGGCGTCGGTGATCTTGACATCGATCTTGGGTCCGTAGAAGGCCCCGCCTCCTGCGTCCTCGATATATTCCAGCCCGTGATGGGTGATGGCCCCACGCAGCGCGGCGGTGGCTTTTTCCCAGATGGCGTCCGAGCCCACCGATTTTTCCGGCCTGGTGGAGAGGTTGATCTCGAACCTGGCAAAGCCGAAAGTGCGCAGGGTCTGCAGGGTCAGATCGAGAATGGCGCTGATCTCCTCTTCGATCTGGGACTCCCGGCAGAAGATGTGGGCATCGTCCTGGGTGAAGCCCCGCACCCGGAACAGACCGTGCAGCACCCCGGACATCTCGTAGCGATAGACGGTGCCCAGTTCCGCCCAGCGCATGGGCAGATCCCGGTGGGAGCGGATCTTGGAACGGAACACCAGAATGTGAAACGGGCAGTTCATCGGGCGGATCTGATAGGCCTGTTCATCCACGGTCATGGGATTGAACATGGATTCCCGATAGAAATCCAGATGCCCCGAGGTGCGCCACAGATCCAGATTGGCCATGTGGGGGGTGAAGAGAAATTCATACCCCGCTTCCCGATGGGCCTGTTTCCACTGATCCTCGATGGTCTGACGGATGCGGGCCCCCATGGGATGCCACAGCACCAGTCCGCCTCCCGCGTCATCCTGGATGGAAAACAGATCCAGCTCCTTGCCCAGACGCCGGTGATCCCGTTTGGCCGCCTCCTCCAGCAGGGTCAGATAGGCGGTCAGGGCCTTCTTGTCCGGAAACGCGGTGCCGTAGATCCGTTGCAGCATCTTGTTCTTCGAGTCGCCCCGCCAGTAGGCGCCGGCCAGCCTGGTCAGCTTGAACACCTTCAGACGACCGGTGGAGGGGACGTGCGGACCGCGACAGAGGTCCATGAACTCCCCCTGGCGGTAGAGCGATATGGTCTGATCCGCCGGAATGTCCGCGATGATCTCCGCCTTGTAGTGCTCGCCGATGGAGTGAAACCAGGCCATCGCCTCATCCCGGCCCATCACCTGGCGCACCACCGGCAGATCCCGCCTGGCGATCTCTTCCATGCGGGCTTCGATGGTTGTCAGATCTTCCGGAGTGAAGGGGCGCTCGTAGTCGAAATCATAATAAAATCCGTCGGCCACTGCTGGTCCGATCGTCACCTGGGCCGTGGGAAACAGCTCCTTGACCGCATGGGCCATGAGATGGCTGGTGGAGTGGCGCAGAATCTCCAGACCCTCCGCGGAGGTGGGGGTGACGATCTCGATGGCGGCATCGTTTGCCACCGGGGTGTCGAGATCCACCAGGCAACCATCCACCCGTCCGGCCACAGCCGCCCGGGCCAGTCCGGCGCCGATGGCCGTGGCAATGTTGGCCACGGTCGCCGGGGCGGCGAACTCCTGCATGGATCCGTCGGGCAGGGTGTAACGGGGCATGGGTCTTACTCTCCTGAAGCGTCGGTTGTACGTTGAATCGTTTGACAGATCTCATCCACCAGGGCGGTGATCCGCTCCATGGAATCCCCCTCGGCCATGACGCGGATTTTGGGTTCCGTGCCCGAAGGGCGCACCAGAATCCGTCCCGCGCTCCCCAATGCGGCCTCGGCTGCGGCGATGGTCGCCTGCACCGTCGGCGTGCTCAAAGGATTGCTGTCCCGGGGAATCACCACGTTTTTCAACAACTGCGGCACGGTCTCGAACTGGGCGGCCAGTGCGGACAGAGGCTTTTGTTGCGTCACCATCCGTTCCAGGATCTTCAGTGCGCTGACGATTCCGTCCCCGGTGGTGTTGTAATCCAGAAAGATCATATGTCCGGACTGCTCGCCCCCCAGATTGCACCCTGCGGAGAGCATGGATTCCAGCACGTAACGGTCCCCAACATTGGCGCGGATCAGTTGCAGATCCTGGCTTTGCAGAAACCGTTCCAGACCCAGATTGGACATCACCGTGCCCACCACCGCGCCACCCCGCAAAGCGTTCTGTTCTTTAAGCATGAGGGCGCTCATGGCCAGCATCTGGTCTCCGTCCAGCAGTCGCCGCTGCTCGTCGCACACCAGCAGCCGGTCCGCGTCTCCGTCGAGTGCCAGACCGATGTCGGCGCCGGTCTCCTGCACCTTGGCGCGCATCAGGTCCGGATAAAGAGATCCGCAACCGCTGTTGATGTTCAGACCGTTGGGGGCCACTCCGAGGGGAATGACATCCTCGGCGCCCAGTTCCCAGAACACTTCCGGGGCCACCCGATAGGCCGCGCCATTGGCGCAGTCCACCACGATCTTCAGGCCGGTCAGCCGCAGATCCCGGGGAAAGGTGTTCTTGCAGAACTCGATGTAGCGGCCCCGGGAGTCTTCGATGCGTTGCGCCCGACCCAGATGGGCAGGATCCGGCGGATCGGTGATCACCGGATCCTGAAAGAACCGGGCCTCGATGGTTCGTTCCACCTCGTCCGGAAGTTTCATGCCGTTGGGGCCGAAGAACTTGATGCCGTTGTCGTGAAAGGGATTGTGGGAGGCGGAGATGACCACGCCGATTTCGGCGCGGAATGCCCGGGTGAGATAGGCCACCGCCGGCGTGGGAATGGTGCCCACCTGGATGCAGTGCATGCCCACGGAGTTGAACCCGGCCCGCAGGGCGGATTCGAACAGATATCCGGACAGCCGGGTATCCTTGCCGATGACCACGGTTCCACCCCGGTGATCCGGGCGACGCAGCACCTGGCCCGCGGCCTGTCCGAGGCGCAAGGCGCCCTCCGCGGTCATGGGATGGAAATTGGCTAGTCCCCGCACACCATCGGTGCCAAAGAGACGGGGAATTTTTGGGGCATCCGTGTGCATCACGGGGATCCTTCCACTTCAGTAATGACGAAATCGCACCCGCTCGGGTTGTAAACTGGTGAAAAAAAAGCGGGGGTCTGGGGGATTCTTCCCCCAGGGTTTTGACTTTGCTTTTGGCGCGCCTTGCCAAAAAGGAAAAGGCGCCGCCTTCGGCGGTCTGCCAAGCACGCACGGGAATTGCTTCGCAATTCCTTTCTGAGAAGCAAAGTCCCAAGGGCTTCGCCCCTGGACCCCACCAGGGGGATAATCCCCCTGGACCCCTGCAAGTAAAACAATGCATCTCAAGAATGACGCCAACTGGTCACCACCGCCTGAGCCTGGCGGGCGCCGGCAACATCGTGGACCCTGAGAATCGGGGCATCCGCCAAAGCGGCCAGCAGGTGTCCGGGCCAATCCCGTGCCTGGGGTTCGACCAGTCCGGTCAACTCCCCGAGCAGACGCTTGCGGGAAAAACCAAGCAGCAGCGGCACGCCCAACCCTCGGAACACCCGTCGGTGTCGCAACAGGGCCAGATTGTGGGCCGTCGTCTTGCCAAAGCCGATGCCGGGATCCACCATCAGCCGTTGCCGGTCCATGCCATGGGTCACACAAAACTCAATGCGTCGGGCCAGAAAATCATACACCTCGGTGACAACATCGGTGTAACCGGGGGCGATCTGCATGGTGGCCGGACGGTTTTGCATGTGCATCAGCACTGCCGGCATTCCGCCTTGCGCCAGCATGCGGGCGGTATCCGCGCCGGCGTCGGCAACCTCCGCGCCCCGCAACGCCGTGACATCGTTGATCAGGGCGGCTCCGGCATCCATGGCGGCCCGCATCACCTCCGGCTTGCAGGTGTCCACCGCCACAGGAATCGGCACCTCCGCCGCCAACGCCCGCACCACCGGTATCACCCGTTGCAGCTCTTCGGCAAGGGGCACAGGTTCGGCGCCTGGTCGGGTGGACTCCCCGCCGATGTCCAGAAGATCAGCGCCCGCCTTTGCCATGGCCAGCCCCTGCTCCACGGCAGCCTGCATGTCCAATCCCAGACCATCTCCGGAAAAAGAGTCCGGGGTGACATTGACGATCCCCATGATGCAAGGCCGGGTCAGATCCAGACGCCATGGCTTGTCCAGGCCCCACCGCCACACCGGATCCGGTTGGGCATGATTGGCCAAAGTCTCTTCCAGCGTCCCGGCGACCTGTTTGGCTCCAAAGGCCCGCAAGCTCTCTTCAAAAGCCCGCACTCCGGCCAGTGTCATCCGGCCCCGGGCCATGCGCAGGTGGCCTGAACTCTCGATTCGCAATTCCGCAGGCAACAGCCGGTCCCACTCCGCAAGCCAGGAAGTCACGCCAATCGACCAGAGGCCTTCCGGGTCGCCGGAGCGATCAAACCAGGAGTCCTGGCCTGTCAACGGCTCCAGCAAAACCCGGGAGATCATGGCTTGCCGACAGGGGGGTGATCCTCCGCAGGCGGTTCCGGGGGTGGCTCAATCTCGTCGTCGTCCTTGGCCAGACGGGGCCTGCCGCGCGGCGCGCTCTCGTCGTCATCCTTGGCCAGACGGGGCTTGCCGTAACGCCGCACCTTGGCGGCGATGGACTCCTCGGTCTCCGGACCGCCCTTGGCCTTTTTCTTGATCGGCGGTGGGGGCGGCAAGGGTTTCAGAGCCTCCTCGGCGGTCATCCCCTTCATCAGGTTGGCCACTTCGTCCGCATCCAGAGTTTCCCGTTCCAGCAGAGCTGCCGCCATGACATGCAACACCGCCATCTTTTCGGTGAGGATGATCTTGGCGCGCTGATAGTTGCGGTCGATGAGACCACGGATCTCCTGATCGATGGTCATGGCCGTGGACTCGGAGATCAGCTTGTGCTGGGTGATCTCCCTGCCGAGGAAAATTTCCTCCTCCTTGGCCCCGTAGGTCATGGGACCGAGCCGGTCGCTCATGCCCCATTCGCATACCATGCTCCGGGACATCTCCGTGGCCCGCTTGATGTCGTTGCCCGCGCCGGTGGTGAGCTGGTTCAACACCAACTCTTCGGCCAGACGTCCCCCCATCAGCACCGAAATGTTGTTCTCCAACTGCTCCCGGGAGTAGCTGTGCCGATCTTCGGTGGGCAGTTGCATGGTGAGTCCCAGCGCCCGGCCCCGGGGAATGATGGTCACTTTGTGGACCGGATCGGTGCCGGGAATCGATGCGGCCACAATGGCGTGTCCCGCTTCGTGATAGGCGGTAGTGCGGCGTTCGTGCTCCGGAATGATGGCGGACTTGCGGGGCTTGCCCATCATCACCTTGTCCTTGGCGGTCTCGAAATCCTCCATGTCCACCAGTTTCTTGTCCAACTGGGCCGCGCCCAAAGCCGCCTCGTTCACCAGATTGGCCAGATCCGCGCCGGAGAAACCGGGCGTGCCCCGGGCCAGAACCTCCGCGTCCACGTTTTCGTCGATGGGTACCTTGGCCATGTGCACCCCCAGAATCTGGGTGCGTCCACGGATGTCCGGATTGGGGACCATCACCTGACGGTCAAAGCGTCCCGGACGCAGCAGGGCCGGGTCCAGCACGTCGGGCCGGTTGGTGGCCGCCACCAGGATCACCCCTTCGGCGGACTCGAAACCGTCCATCTCCACCAGCAACTGGTTGAGAGTCTGTTCCCGTTCGTCGTGTCCCCCGCCCAGACCCGCGCCACGATGGCGACCCACCGCGTCGATCTCGTCGATGAAGATGATGCACGGGGCATTCTTCTTGCCCTGTTCGAACATGTCACGGACCCGGGCCGCGCCCACGCCCACGAACATCTCCACGAAGTCCGATCCGGAAAGATTGAAAAACGGCACATTGGCCTCCCCGGCAATGGCCCGGGCCAAGAGCGTCTTGCCGGTGCCGGGAGGACCGATCAGCAGCACACCCTTGGGGATCTTTCCCCCAAGCCGCTGGAATTTCTGGGGATTGCGCAGAAACTCGATGATCTCCTGCAACTCCTCCTTGGCCTCGTCGATGCCGGCCACGTCGGCGAAGGTGACTTTCCCCAAGGTCTCCGAAAGCATCTTCGCCTTGGATTTGCCAAAGGACATGGCTCCACGTCCACCCCCCCCCTGCATCTGACGCATGAAGAAAACCCACACGCCGATCAAAAGCAGCATCGGGAACCAGGAGATGAGGATGGTCAGCAGCAGCGGGGTCTCTTCCGGCGGTCGGGCCGTGATGTTGACCTTCTTCTCCCGCAGCATGCGCATCAGGTCAGGATCGTTGGGGGTGTAGGTGGTAAAGGCCACTCCGTCGGAGAACACCCCGGAGATGCGCCGATCCTGCACCACCACATCGGTGATTTTTCCCTGATCCAGTTGGAACAGGAAATCGGAAAACGGAATGCTCTGATCCCGGGGCGTGGGCTGGTTGAACAGATTGAACAGCATGATCAACAGCAGGCCGATGATCAACCACAGGGAAAGATTCTTATAAAATCCGTTCAAGCGGACTTCTCCTGGATCGGATGGTGTTCTTGAGAATGATTATTGATCTGGCGCGAGGCATCCGGATGGGCAAAGCGTCGCTCTTCATCATACGGACACCACGGAAAAAATTCAACCATTTCCCACGCTCCTTTTGCAGGTGCGTCCTGGTGTTGTTCCCGGGCCGCTCCCGAGAAGGGTTGAAAATAGATGCGCTCCTCCTGGCGGGTGATCCGGAGGTGGCGCATGGTCATTTGCCATCGGTGGCGGGGTGAGGCCAGCAGGCCCGCCAGTTGCAGCGTGGCCCGCTGCCCCGGCGGATGGGAGCCTCCGTTCAGCCGGGCAT